>CALHUZ010000098.1 GCA_938039305.1 uncultured Saprospiraceae bacterium | reverse complement strand
ATGACAGACTTGACGAGTCAGACAGGATTAACGATAGCAGACAATTGTACAGATTCAGAAGATTTGGAATTAGCATATACGGAAATGTTAGAGCCAGCAGGCGCCTGTGATGGAGGCAATTACTTCTCGAGCAGAACAGTAACTCGTATGTATACCTTTACAGATGACTGTGGTCGCGAGAGTGCAGCATGTCCACAAGTAATCACATATGAATTTGATGAGTGTCAGTCGCTATCTGACTTTGGAAGAATTGCCATTGGAGGCGATCGTAGTATTACGGTAGCAGCCGGATGTGTACTTCCAGTGATTGAAGTAAGTCAGCGTGAGACAGGAGTATGTGGATATGTAGAATACATGTGGTTGGTATCAACAGATGAAGATGCAAATGGTAATCCATTTACACCTACGAATGCGAACATCGGAACGACATGGCAATTGATGCCTGGTGAAAATGCAGAAGTACTGCAAGCAGATCCAGTGAATCAGAATACTTACTTTGTAAGATGTGCACGTAACTTCTCATGTTGTGATTTTGGAGAATCCAATGTTGTATCCGTACTTGTAGATGCAGCAGGCACATGTCCAGATATTTCGACCATGACAACTACTGTTAGAGAAGATTGTGATGATACGATTATACTTACCTCACCGACAGATGACTTCTTAAATGGAGAGCAGATGATGTACATCACTAACAAGGAAATTGATGCAGAG
This sequence comes from uncultured Saprospiraceae bacterium, assembly GCA_938039305.1. Taxonomy (GTDB): domain Bacteria; phylum Bacteroidota; class Bacteroidia; order Chitinophagales; family Saprospiraceae; genus JAJRXG01. The sequence goes on along the minus strand of CALHUZ010000098.1, from coordinate 7,046 downwards.
AACAAGACAATGACAGGAGCGCGCCTTATCCTTGATGGAAAGGAAGGTGTGATCATGAGACCTGGCTTTGAGGTGGGCTCGAATGCGAAATTAGAAGTACAAACTACTGGTTGTAATGACTAAGTAGATAGAGTTTAGATAATTAGAAAGGGAAACTGCGAGAGTAGTTTCCCTTTTTTGTTGGTGCCATTTCCATTTTAAATCAGCGGGATAAGGCTGGTAAAGAAGGGAATCTCATTTCTATAAAGTGAGCATAGATTATTCAATCCAATTTATTTGTCAGAATCATTTCGTGCCAACTTGATCTGAGATGTAGTCTGCTTGATCAGTTTCTTCCTTGATCAAACACAAGAATAATGTAGTTTTTATCAAGTATGTAATGATGTAATAGCCTCCCTAAACTGTCATTCTACTTGTTTTTCTTAGTTTTTAATAGATAATAGGTTTTTAAGAATTGATTAAAATATTGATAACCAGTTATTTATACATGTGAAAAGATCATTAAGTTAAATGTAGCTATTTAGGGCTATAGGTTTTACCCTGATGCTTATCTTTGCCATATCAAGTAGTGCGTCCGTGCTGCTTGAGATTGCATCCTCCGTGAATCCCTGCAAGCAATGCTTATTGTAGTACAACTATAGTTGTCGATCTGTTATCGACAGCCCTGACCTGCCTGAGTTTGATCGATTCTTAATTGAATTGTCGTACAAAACTCTAGAAATGACCATTATGACATCGTTTAGTGATTCTATTTTTGATAAGGTAGTTGCTGTCTTATCTCGAAATGTAGCCATGATTGTAATAGCTACAATTTCATTGATGCAAATTAATTCTGCTCATGCACAATGCCCAGTCATCCAAGTCGAAGACTTAAGAGATGTTATTGGCTTTCCGCAGTTTGACAATACCAGTCAATGCGGAGATGCAGATACACTCTCGCTTTTGATTTTCACAGATGCTCCGGGACAGATACTCGGATTTGATCTGACTGTACTTTTAGATAACGGGACAGAGTATGGTGGATTTGCAGATACAGAGTTTGGAGGGAATACTTCCATTGCTTATGCAGGAGGATCACCAACAAAACCAACTTTCTCTTTAAGCGGTGTGACTGATGAGGAGAATGTCATGGTAGCCAATATCGGTATTGGAGCAAACTGTGATCTCGATTTGTCCAATACATATGGAGTATCCTTTGAGTTCGAATACTTGTATCAGGATACGATGGGCAACATAATAGAATGTGAAGGCACGTTTGTCTTATCTCAAGAACTTAACTCGGCACTTAAAAGGCCTGAATTAAATATGAATACGGTTTCTCCGGTCACACGAACTTTAACGAGTTTAGGTACACCGTTCTGTCAGACGATGCAAGTGTCTCAAGATGGACTTCAAGCTTCAATTAAAGAAATGGAATTTGCAGTTTGTAATTTTCCAACTACAGATCCAGACGTATCGATAGTTAGTATGGCGGCAAATGGAATAAGCCTTCCATTTACTACTGATGGAGATTCTACTTGGGTTGCGGCTGTTGATGAATCTTATTTCTCATCAAATAGCTCTCCAAACCCAATTGATAATAGATATAATACTGGAGAAATAATAACTTTTGAAGTTTGTTATCAATCAAATATGTGCCCTGCGGCAAATATCTTTAATCCAGTATATAAGGCTTCATATGGCTGTTCTGATAAGGTGTGTAATATCACTTCTCAAACGGCTACAGTAAAAGTTAGTCCTAATACAGCTGCAGATCCGATTGCTACGGCATCTTTCTCGGGACCAGTAGTGGTGTGTGGAGACGATGCTACTATCAGCCTTACGGTGATGAATCCAGGAGGTCCAGGATTTGAAAATGTCTACGGTGATCTTACAATAGGATATGAGACTTGTGAGCAAACGAATCTAGGAATAACTGATGTAAGAGTTGAAGGGATCTCTTTACCTCCAGATGCTTACACTTGGGAAGGTGATGATTTGTTTGTCAATTTTGATTCTCTTACTGCAGCTGACCTTCCTGGAGTTTCAGGAATTATTGATGCAGATATGGATGGATACGTTGATGATCTTCCAGGTGGCGCAATGATTTCTATAGAAATAGATATGGGAATTCTATGTGGTATCATGCCTGTAGAGCCTACCGCTGCTGATTGCCCATCAATATCATGTCCGTTTTCATCCTTTTTTGTGAGAGCGGTTGCAAATTGTGGAAATGCATTTAATCGTTTCCCTTCAGTTGATGCTTTTAATATCACATATGCTCCTGATTCTACATCCAATATAGGAGAAGTTAATATTGGTACAGCAACTAGCCCTGTCTTCGGATATGATCTTGGCTTACACGGAGAAAATCCTGCAGGTACTATAATTACTGGTGAGACAGCATTAGAATTTTGCTATGATTTTGCTTCAGAAAATGTTGACCCATGTCCTAGCGGTGCTGATTATAGTTTTAAAATGACTTTCAATGGTGAGAAGAGGATAGTACAAAGTTACTATGTTATGCCAGGCTCTATGTCTTACTCTATAGCTGGAGGTGCAGACATCCCTATAGCTGATGGGACGGAAGTCTGGGAGACACCTGATCCTTCAGAAGAGGGTTCAAGATGTTTGACTATACCTGGAGGAGATGCTAATGCCCAAGTATGTTATAAAGTGATGATAAAAGTAGACGCTGCATATTGTGGACCTCCTCAGTTCATTGCAGTTTCTCAGCAAGTTGTTGAGTATTGTTCTGATTGTGATTGTTCGATTGTTAAGGCATGTCGTTTAACTCAGTTTAAGTCAGATCCTTCATATTACGACTGCCCATGTTTAGTGGGATCTAATACTGTAGTAACAAGAAAAAATCTAGGATATACAGATGGAACTTGTACTACACAATTGACAAGGCAAGAAGTTATTGACGGTGGATGTGCAGCTGACTTATCAAAGTTCATTCCAGGAGATACCATGGAAACTATCACCACTTACGATATTAAAGATCTAGATGCCATCACTAATATGAACATGTGGTTTTTTAGGCAGGACATTTATAGTTCAGATGGAAGATTAAATAATGCCAATGCTCTAGTCCTTCCTGATATAATGGCCGGAGGTATTGTTAAGTGGGAAGTAGTACAAGGAGGGGTAGCCCAAGAGTTCTCTTTTGGAGACTTTGCAGAATGTGATAGTAGAACAGGAAATATTCGTGACGATAGAGAATCTTATGTCGCCGGCTATATTGATGGTACAGAAATACAACAAGGTTTTCCAGCCTATGCAGACTATGGAGGTAATGACATGACTACAGAATATGATGTTACTACCACTTATCCTACAAATAGCTCAATTGATTCTTACGATGGGAGCGTTTCTGCTGGTATGTATATCCGAAATGCTACACAAGGAAACGAATGCAATCCTAATGGAGTTACGAGTTCAGGGGGAAATTGTCTTCAGGCATTTTTTGATGCCTTTAACTTTCAAGTAGGAGATAAGATTAGAATATATCGTGAGTTTCCGATGAAAAGAAATCCCTATAGGGCACTAGCCATCGCGGCTGGCGAAAACCCTCCTGCCAATCCAGGACTTATTATATATAACGACTTGAGAATGTATCATTTTGATCCTTTTGGTAATGCAAGTTACTGCTACACTTCATTTGCAGGCTCATGCGATACCAATACAGTTGCTCAATCTTTTGATCCTGGCGATGTTACTGCTTTTACTAAGTTAATATTGGACAATTGTGAAGGTACAGTCCAGCATACCTTTAAGGTTCAAAACCCTTTTGCGGCTTCAGGTGGAGACTTCTCATGTGAGTTTAGACCATTAATGGATATCGACGATGTGAAAATACCTTTAGTAGGCCCTTATGCATATTGTGGTAATGCAAAAGTGACCGATTTTGATGGTACAGAAACCACTGTAGAAATAGACAGTTCAGTTGGTTTTAATTGTACCCCTGTGGTCGGATTTGATGAGTTATTGTGCGCGGATACAACATCGGCTGCAGATGGTTATGCCATATTTGATTTATCCAGTCAAGGGATAAAATCGTTAGGTATAGGACTTGGGAATAATGATAGCTTAACACTGTCATATGACTTATGCGCTCTATGTCCTTCGCCTTTCACTATTGACTATACATTAACTTACGACTATTCTGATATCTGTGATGCACCAAGAAATGGTCGCCCATATCGATGTAATGTAAGTAATAGTTATCCAGAATTAAATTATTGTGATGATCTCGGCATTACTGGAAACTGGTATTCAGGAGCGATGTTGGATACTATTATGACAAGGTTGAATCAAACAAGTTCAGACTTTGTCGTGATGGACAATCGTACAGCGAATGCTGGGATGAGTACTTCTAATCAAGGACCAGACTTAATAGCCTCTGGTGCTCCTGGCTCTAGCGTTGAGTATCAAGAATTTAGGCTTTGTAATGAAGATGCTACTATTACACAAATGAGTGTTTCTGGATCAGTGAAAGTTCCATCAAGTGTTTTACTAGATGGCGTTTATGCTAACAGTGATGGTACAGGACCATTAACGACAGCATTGGTTTCAGATGACGGAGTGTTTAAGACATACTCTATAGAAACAGCTAATACTATGGCTGTTGGAGAATGTGAGACATTCTTTATAGGTACTACTTTATTATTCTGTCCAGTATTGCCATCTCCGCCTCCGCAAATCTGTGTTAGTGCAGTTTCCGGTTGTAGCACATCTAATGTTTCCGCTGCTCTTGGTGGAAGCGGTTCGTGTGGTGCCAGCCAAGATTGCTATGCTTACATAGCTGGAGAAGCAGATCTTCAGACAGAGTGGTATAACACACCTACTTCTGCTGACTTATGTATGACAGATACATTTTATGTCAGAGTAAAAAATACAAAACAACTTACCCTCTTAAATCTTGAGACGGTTATTAATATACCGCCTGGAGTAAATATCTTACCAGGTAGTTGGGAGGCTGCTTATCCAGGAGGAAATGTTGGACTTACAGGGACCTTTGGTGCTTGGACGCCGATTACTCCTCAACCGTCTGCAAATGGAATGAGCTATTCTTTCGAGGACGATGATTATAGCGCAGAGATTGTTAATAGCGGTCTTCCAGGCGTTTTTGCTGGAGCTGATAGTAACAATGTATCTTTTAGATTTATAGTAACAACAGAGTGTGACAACTTTATATCAGGAGCAAAATTCACAACAGAATCAAAAGCATCTGATCCATGTGGCCCTGAAATGTTGAGTTCAGGATTGGTAGATTCACCACCACTTATTATCAATGGTGCAGATCCAAAAGATAATGCTCAGATCCTTACAACAGCTCAACCGAAAGAAGCATTTTGTACTGGAGGTCCTACGACTTTTGGACTTACAGCACTTAACATAAGCGAAAGATCTACTTCAGATAGTGTTCAGACTTGTTTGACCATTCCTATGAGCGCATTAACATACGTTCCAGGTTCCTTGTCTTTCACATCTCCTGCTTATACGCCTTCAGCACTTACCGAAAGTACAGTAGGTGATGATGTAGTGGTATGTTTTGATTCTCCCCCTTTGAATCCTGGACAGAAGTTTAGTGTTCAGTTTATGGCTGATCAACCAGTCACAGCGGAATGCGGACCTATACTATTAGGTATGGACGTGAAGTCATTCGAACCAGCTGTTGTCTGTGAGTCTGCACCAGGTATGGTGTGTGGTGTGTTTGTTCAAAATAGTATCAACTCTTCTCTAGTATTAGAAATGGGTCCACCATTGGAAACTGTAGATGTTAGAATGAATAGAGAATGCAGCATGGGTACAGAACCTGAGCGCTTCTGCTATGAGATTGATTTATATAATCCAGCTGAGATAAATTATACAGGTGATATCCGTGTTGGTATTCATGATGATGTATTAGCTGATGGGCTTTATGATGCTGTCGTCGATGCTGAATTAGCAGGATTTGATCATACAGCTGTAAGTGCTGATCCTGGAGAGACAATCACAATTACTATGTGTTTGGACATTCCAGCAGCACAGGCTTGTCCAGTTATTCTAAAGCAGACATATGAGACAGGGTGTGCTTGTGATGAATTCACAACTCCTTTTGATAATATTCCACCTGCATTTTTAGATACAGTTGAGTGTGTAGTTCTCTGTTCTGGAGAAGCGTTCATGACTGATATTTGTGGTGATTATACATTTACTTTAGAGCCGGCAGAAGGTGGAACTATTGTTTCTGATGGAAGCACACTGAGCGTTACTCTGAACTCAGGTTATGGAGTTGATGCACCGGTAGTATTGATGGCAACAGAAGGTATAGGAGATTGTACTTCTGAGGCTACTTTGGAGCTCAAAAGCACCGGGGATTATATGCCCGTCAATCTAGCTTTCCAAGTATGTGAGGGAGAATGTATCGATCCTGATTTGATGATCCCTGAGAATATATCAGAAGGTTCGACCATAGTGATTACTCAAACAGGTTCAGCCACAGTAGGAGATGATCTTGATATGTCTGATCCGGAGATATGCGGGATAACACCTGGGTCAACGGATACATATTCAGTTACGATTACTGCCAGTGCGACGTGTATATATACTTTTGACTTTACAGTTGAAGTATTGCCTATTAATATATTGATGCTAACGGATGATAAGGTTTGTAATCATCCATTATTTGGAGGTACGATAGAGGCAGATCCTGGTTTTGATAATTATCAATTCTTTGAAGTCTTACCTAATGGTGCAGAAGTATTAAGACAGTCAAGTGCAGCTAATACTTTCAATAGTATGGTGGAAGCAGACTATGTAATTAAAGCAACTAGAACTGCTGATTTATGTCCTTCTGTCGCTACTGCAAATATTAGTTTCGACCACTGTGTAGATTTAGCATTAAAGAAAGAGATAGAAGCAATCGTACCAGGCCCATATCCAACGACTGGCGGTACAGTAGAATATAAGTTAACAGTTTATAATCAAGGCGGCGTAGAGATGAGTCAAATCGACTTGACAGATTATGTACCTGCAGGATTAACGAACAACGATCCAAACTGGACGCCTATCGGTACATC
>CALHUZ010000097.1 GCA_938039305.1 uncultured Saprospiraceae bacterium | reverse complement strand
CTACAAATGAACTGCCTCCTACATAAACTAAGTCGTTAGGACCTGCTTGATCTATGGCTGCATCTATAGCCTCAGGAACATCTGTAAATGTCTTTCCCCGTAGATTTTTTTGTTCAGCGATCTTCGTCAAATCTGATACTGGCATTCCTCTGAAGATAGCAGGCTTTGTGAAGTAATAAGCTTGATTGATATCAAATAAGCCAAGCACTTTGTCAACGTCTTTGTCGCTTACAAACCCTATGACAAAATGCACTTTCTTATAATTACCTTTAGAGATGTGGCTCAGTACAATCTTTAAGGCGTCATAATTATGTGCACTATCTGCGATAACAAGAGGGCTGGATTGTAGTATTTGCCAGCGACCATAATAATTAGAATTTGCTTTGAATTTTTCAATTCCCTTTTCGATAGTGTTTTTATCGATGACTTTGCTGAATTCTAAATTGTTATAAACTCGAACCCCTTCAAGGGCAGTCATAATGTTTGCTATGGTAAAAGGCCCATTGTCAGGAAGAGCAATCTCATGCTTAGTTCCAGAAGTTGCATGCCTAAAGGAAGCTTTGTTTGGTTCAGCTTGACTACTGCCATCTTTGAAAGACCAGCCTAAAGACGCCCAGGTCAATTGTGCTTCTTCGGTTTTTGCTTTATGCATGAATACTTGGTCGCATTCAGATTGATATTTTCCAATTACAATAGGTCTGTCTTTTTTAATGATACCAGCTTTCTCTTTTGAGATGGTATATATATCAGGGCCCAGCATTTGGACATGATCCAAGCTGATATTGGTGATGATGGATAGGATGGGATCTATGATATTGGTGCTATCTAATCTTCCACCCAGCCCAGTTTCGATCACGGCGATATCCACTTGCTCTGACTTGAAGTAAGCGAAGGCCATGGCCACAGTGATTTCAAAAAAAGAGGGTTGTACAGTAGTGAGTGTGTCATCTAAGTTAGTGACAAACTCTACTACATAATCTTCTGCGATCCACTCTCCATTCACTTTGATTCGTTCTCGAAAGTCGACATAGTGCGGAGAGGTATATAACCCAACCTTGAGCCCACTTTCTTGAAGTACAGATGCCATCATGTGGGCTGTTGTCCCTTTGCCATTGGTTCCGGCTATATGTATGTAAGGGATGCCCTTATGTGGATTGTTGAGATGGGAGACAAGAGCCTGGATATTGGTTAAGTCTTTTTTAAATGCAGCAGTACCGATGCGCTGATAGACTGGCAACTTATTGAACAAGTACGCAACTGTTTCCTTATAACTTCTCATAATTATCTATGCTGCAAAGTAGGTTGATTTGCCTATTAGATTGTGCGTTTAACTACTATTTTTTAACCAATTTTGACTCATGCTACATGATCATTACGATTATATCATCTGCGGAGCAGGGCTATCTGGACTTAGTCTTGCAGAAAGATTGGCTGCAGATGAGTTTAGTAATAAGAAGATCCTGATCATAGATAAATCTAGTAAAAAAGTAAAAGATCGCACCTGGTCATTCTGGACCACAAAAGAAAATAATCGCTACGCTTCCATATATAGAAAGTCCTGGAAGCGACTTGCTTTTTATGCTCCAGATGTAGAAGTGATAAGTGGTGATATGGACTATCAGTACAACACCGTAGATGGTCTTGACTTTTATAATCACACTTTGTCTATAATCAACAAGTCTGATCATATTACTTTTCTCCAAGCCTCTGTGAATGAAATCTTAGACGAGGGCGCCCGCGTAGTTGTTAAAACAGAGGAACAGGCATTCACTTCAGATTACGTCTTTGATAGCATTGTTAGATCATTTCCGGATGGAGAAGAATTATTCATGTGGCAGCATTTTATGGGCTGGGAAGTCGAGTTGGAGGAAGGCTCATTTGATGAAGATACTATGACTTTCATGGACTTCAGAATAGATCAAGATAGTGATACGCGCTTTGTCTATGTATTGCCTTTTGATAAGAAAACCGCACTGGTTGAAGCTACCTTATTTTCAAAGGAGCTTTGGGCGGAAGAGGCGTATGAGCAGATGCTCGCAGCATACATGGAAAAGTATATAAAGTTGCCGTACAAGATTAAAGAGAAAGAGATAGGAAAGATACCGATGACCACTGCGCCATTCAGTGTTGGAAGTAAGCGAGTCATTCCGATAGGTACTAATAACGCTACGGTGAAACCTTCCTCTGGTTATGCATTCACCAGAATACAAAGAGAGGTGGATATCTTAATCGATCGCATTAGGCAGAACAAGATCAAGAGGGTAAAAGGGAGTAAGCGCTTCCTTTCCTATGACCGAACCTTACTCAATGTTGTCTTGACCGGCAAGCAAGAAGCGCTCAAAGTATTCTCACTGATGTTTCAACGCAATGAATTTGGGGCTAATCTGAAGTTTTTAGATGAACAAACCAGCCTGATAGAGGAGGCAAAGATCTTTCTGACGCTTCCTACATGGCCGTTTTTTAAGGCTTTTGTCCAAGAAAATGTCTTTAGATTTACAAAACGATGAACCGTAAGTAATCCTTAACAGCCGTAATCGCTTAAAGATTAGCGTTTTTGATCGATCTCACTTATCTTTGATATTACATCTTAATAATATATTATCCATGACTGTCTTATCATTATACATTATCGCTTTATTTAATATGTCTGTTAATACGGCTGAAGCTCAGCCTACAGCTGAAGACGTAGTTATTGAATCTTCAACAGATATTTCTGATGAAGGAGCGATCACATGGTACACTTGGGAAGAAGCACATGAGTTGTCTAAGACTGCTCCCAAGAAGGTCTTTATAGACTTGTATACTGATTGGTGTGGCTGGTGCAAGAAGATGGATAGAGAGACATTTACTGATCCTGACGTGGTTAAATACCTCAATGATAACTTCTATGCAGTGAAGTTTAATGCAGAGCAGAAAGAAGCCATAGTTTTTAATGATCAGACGTATGACTTTATGCCTTCAGGACGTAAAGGAGTTCACAAGCTAGCTTATGCTTTGTTAGATGGTAGACTTGGATATCCAGCATTTGTAACGCTTGATGAGTCATTCGCACGCATCATGATTTCTCCTGGCTATAAAAAAGCACCTCAATTGATGAAGGAGCTTACTTTCGCTAAAGAAGAGAAGTACATGTCTATGTCTTTTGACGAGTATACTGCTAAAGCAGAGTAGTCTAAAATATATTCACTTAGTGAAGTTGGTTTTAATAATCAACACGCTATTCTTATTTGTCCATGTCTTTGTAAACCTTCAATAACATTACGTTTTGCGTAGTTCAGTTGTGCTTTAAAGATTGCACCACACTCTAACCATTTGTTACTTTGGCACTCGACCCAAAGTAACCAAAGGTCTCGCCGCCTGAATCCCACGCTACAAGGCGCCATCAACCGACATCCGCCCACCGACAAGCCATTGTTTGCCGTTCCTTCATTGAGTGATATTAATCACTCAAACCTTAAAGGTCCAGTTCAGTCCTATGCGGCATTCCACGCCTGCCATTCTAAGATGAAA
>CALHUZ010000096.1 GCA_938039305.1 uncultured Saprospiraceae bacterium | reverse complement strand
CAACTGCAATAAGTCAGGTCTGGAGTCCTACTGAGAGATGTGTGGTAGATGCCAATAATCAGTGTATACCAAACTCTGTTCTTGCGGCTGTACCTTTTTTAACAATTATCCCTGATGCGATCGGTGGTGGTATGGGAGACGCAGGTGCAGCTACCTCTGCTAATCCTTATGCTTTGCACTATAATGCATCCAAACTTGCATTTGCTGAACGTGAATCAAGTTTTGCAGCTTCATATACTCCTTGGTTGCGTAACCTTGGTCTTACAGATGTGTACTTAGCTTACCTCGGAGGATACAAACGTATAGACGATCAGCAGAGTTTTGGTGGATCTTTTAGATTTTTCTCATTAGGGGAAATCAACTTCACTGACGTGAATGGGCAACCATTAGGTAGTGGTAGACCACGTGAGTTTGAATTAGCCATGGCATATGCTCGTAAGCTATCTCCGAAATTATCTGCAGCAGTGGGTGGAAAGTTCATATACTCTAACCTTGCTTCTGGCTTTCAGGTAGGAGGAGTAGATATTAGGTCTGGAAAAGCATTTGCAGCAGATATAAGCATGACTTATCATTCTAACCCTGACTTAACAGGTATCGGTACTGACTTCGCTTTCGCAGCATCTATAACTAACTTGGGAAGTAAGATATCTTATACGAATTCAAGTGCTAGAGAATTTATCCCTGCTAATCTTAGACTTGGTACAGCGTACAAGATGAATCTCGATGAATACAATCAGATCACATTTGCACTTGATCTCAATAAATTACTGCTTCCAAGTCCGTATGATATAACTCATCCGCGATTTGATGAAAATGGTGATGGTATCGCTGACTATCGTCAAAAATCAACTTTCGGTGGTGTATTTGGATCTTTCACTGATGCGCCAGGAGGTTTCTCAGAAGAGCTTCAAGAGTTTTCATGGTCATTTGGTGCAGAGTACTGGTATGATCAGCAATTTGCCGTAAGGGCGGGCTACTACTATGAGCATCCGCTTAAAGGTGATAGACAATACTTGACGATTGGTGTTGGCTTAAAGTACAATGTCATCGGTATTGACATAGCTTACCTTGCTCCTACTAACTCTCAAAGAAGTCCATTGGACAATACATTGCGGTTCAGCTTCACATTCAACGGCTACGGAAACGACGCTAACTAAGGTTTAGGTTTACTATTTTAGATTATAGACAACAGCAACTACCCAGAGATTACGCTCTACGGTAACGTCGTTAGCCTTATCCACCTCACGTCTCCAGATAGTGGTCAAGCCAAATGTTTTATTGAATTGGTATCTCAATCCTGGCTCTATACGATGGGTTCGATAGACATCTATATCGTTCAAGATAAACCATGGCTCAATGGCCAGAGTAGGCTTTAACTTCCACGAAGTGGTAGGCACTAAAAGCAGACTGTATCTTATGTAGTCTTGCTGAACTATGCCATTATCTAAAGCCAAGTGATATCTCACTCGATTAGAAACAGATAGCTGCAACTCAGGAATTTTAAATCCATGCCCGAAATCAAGCCATATGAATTGTCTATCAGGGCCATTAGGCATGGACCAAGTTCTACTGATCACTCCTGCAAATAAGTTATTCCCAAGATTGCGCCGCAGTGAAATATCGAGAGAAGCGTTTTGATAAGTACTGAAGTTATCACTGTAACGGACGATGGGTTGTAGCTGAAGGCTCCATTTGTCATCGAACTTCTTGCGTATCTGTGTACCTGCCCATAGAACATTGTCTACTTGAGCACTAAGGGTAAAACTGGTTATGAAAAAGACAACCAACAGTCCATAATTCATGATTCTATGCATATGGCGAAAATAATAAGTCTGTTATGGATGAACGAAACATATTTTTATTAAAAAATGTATTTAACCAACTCATTGCTATTCACCGCACTATATATCACGCTCAAAATTATGTGAGCTAAGTCCCTAAAGTAGTAAGCATAAAATGTGGTATCAAGATATCTCGGCGTCTTATAAGTGATTGTTTTCAATTGGTTTTTTGGGGTTTTATGCAGGTCGTCCTTCGGGAGGCCTTTTTTTTTGCCCATAAGTGAAAATTTAGTGGTGATTTGTAATACATTTGCATTAGCAACTATTATAAATGCAACTTATGAGCACAACAACTTTATCCGACCCAAAGCTTTTTGATCAAGCTAAAGACTTCATGCCTTTATTAGGTACTGACTATGCAGAACTCTATGTGAGCAACGCCAAACAAGCTGCACATTACTTCAAAACAGCATTTGGTTTTCAGTCTTTAGCGCAAGCAGGGCTTGAGACTGGAGTCACTGATCGAGAATCTTATGTCATCGTACAAGATAAAATCAGACTTGTCCTGACTTCGCCATTACGGAGTGGAGGTGAAATAGGTAGACATATTGATGAACATGGAGATGGTGTAAAAGTAGTAGCACTATGGGTGGACGACGCAAGGGTCGCATATGAAACCGCGATCAGTAAAGGTGCGAAATCATACCTTGAACCTATTGAAGAATCTGATGCTGATGGTGTAGTTGTTAGGTCTGGGATCCATACCTATGGCGAAGTCGTACATATCTTCGTAGAACGTAAAAACTATAAGGGAGCATTCCTTCCTGGATATAAAGTCTGGAAGAGTCACTATGAGCCAGGACCAGTTGGACTAAAGTTTATCGACCACATGGTTGGTAATGTAGCTTTAGGTGATATGGACAAGTACATCAACTTCTATCGAGAAGTGATGGGATTTGCCCAAATCATGTCATTTGATGATAAAGATATATCTACGGAGTATACGGCTTTGATGAGTAAAGTCGTCAGCAATGGTAATGGCAAGATCAAGTTCCCCATCAATGAACCAGCACCAGGTCTCAAGAAGTCTCAGGTGGATGAGTATTTAGAATTTTATCAGGGAGCAGGTGTACAACATAT
>CALHUZ010000095.1 GCA_938039305.1 uncultured Saprospiraceae bacterium | reverse complement strand
CATTGTTCACTTCATGAGGAGAACAGAACCAACAATCTGCCTTATTTTACCATCGTCCATTTCCAATGTCGAAATATAGGTATAGACCCCTTGCTCCGCTAATATGCCTTTACGCTTACCATCCCAACCACTGCTTTCATTGCTGAATTCATTAATACCACTGTACACCTCTTGTCCCCATCTGTCATAGATGTCGAGCGTTTTGATTTCAGAAAGATCACGGTTACCAGATATTACAAACCGATCATTAGATCCATCACTATTGGGTGTAAAGATGTTAGGAAAGTAGACATTATAAAATTCTAATTGTAGATGCACGAGGCTATCACATCCTATGTCGCTCAAGAGGCTGACATCATATGTACCAGGACTATTGAATCTATTTTGATCGACACCATCATAGGTTTCACCTTCAAATATTTTCGCAACAACACTATCCATTAATGGAGGCAACACTTCGACCGTAAGGCCTACGACACTATCACAGTTATTAGAATCTTTAAACGTCTCTGTATAATTCCCAGATTCTGAAATACTGGTTGCTCCAAATTGAAGCACCTCATCATGACACAATGTTATACTTGTTAGGTTTTCAATTATTGGAATACTATAAGTATACGCTTCGGTTAGTAGGCAAGAACCTTCGTTTATGAGTCTTACTTGATACTCACCTTCTCCGTAGTTTTTGGAAAGAAGTGGAGCGACTTCGCCGACTAATGCAATGCCATCTTTATACCACTGATATGATATGTTTTCTTCCTGAGGCACGCTCAAGGTAAAGTCGCTCTCACAAGGATGGTTAACTTCTGAAATTTGAAATTCAAAAGAACGCAAATCTGCCAAAACCAAATTATCAAAAAAGTAATAAGTTGTGTTATTCGCACCTGACGACTGGCATGGAGGACCTATAGCAATCGCATGAATATCTTCTTCTGGAGTAATAGTAATCTCTGTCTTGACCCATGCGGAGCCGCCGCCACCACCAACATTCTCTGATCCTAATTTCTTCCAATTGGGGCCATTTGTAGGACATCCTAAATCCGGATTCCCATTACCAAAAGGCAAGTTATCACAACTTGTCGTCCCAAAAAAAGTAATATCAAGTCTTGGAGATAAGGTTTCATTTGTAAATCCAATGTAAAATTCAAATCTGTAGGAATTATTAGCCTTTAGCGGACTTGTTAAGCATGCACCTGCATATTCCTTCCAATTATATTCTTCTAACCCTTCACCTACAACACGACCGTTAGCAAAGCCCATGATAGCTTCTCCATCTGGAAATGGTGTGGGAGGAAAGTGACCATTCCATCCAGTCCATCCACATGGATGAATGAGGTCTGTGGTAGGTTCTGAGGCTTGAACCCAACCAACCGCACAGTTGAGCATACTTCTTTCCGTGGGACAACAGGTCGACTCCTCAAATGAAGGGTTTGGGATAAGTGATTCTGGGCTCAGTATTTCACAGATGCAATCAGGATCATTGAGATCTATGAGGCCATCAGCATCGTCATCAAGACTATTGCTACAATCTTCCATTAAGGTTAATGAGGACCATGTGAATGAAACAAGAGGAAGGCACACTGCAATGACAGCAGCAACAATAAGGCTATAAGAAATGATATGTGAATGCTTAATTCTCAAGTAGTCAAGTTAGTTTTTGGAAGTTACGAACTTTACAATATCAATTGCAACAAGTAGGATCTGCATTAATAATGAACGACAGGAAAGGTATTGCAAACGACGTAATTAAGTGATTAGCTCCTTAGCACAATGTCATTCTCTTAACAAACAGTAGGCTATGTCATGGATAGTTACTTCGACTTAGTTTATACATACCCTCTTCTGTGATCATGCATAGATCTAATCAACTCAGATAAATCTCTAAAATCAAAGAATAAATGAAGAAAGCGGAATCAATAATTTACTTTTAGCCAAATATCAATACACTCCAAAAAAACATGGAAAACAAACGAGAAAAACCAACACCAGAGGCGAAAGCTCTTTCTCTATACCTGATGGCCCATAAAAAGACGAGCCCTAATCATAAGGAAAAGTCACGACGTCTTAATAAGCTATGGAGCCAAGTCTTAACTAATGATATAGACCTCAAAGCCTATCTATATGAGGTAGGGAAAATGCTAAAGTCATTTGGTGGGTATTCAAAAGTAGTGGAGGACACTGTTAGTTTTTATATTAACAAAACTGGGGAGTGGAAGTTAGAAGGTGAAGACAAGTACTGCTTAGACGCGAAGGAAGTTGCTGATAAGCTATTGAAGAAATAGAAGAACTCGCTTCAACTTATGGATTTGAGTGGAGCGTTGAAGAATACGAGCGAATACTACCTAAGTGATCCATCACCTAAAACTCCGATATAATTCTAATGCTGCTAAGTCATTGCTCGGGATATATGATGGATCATTATAATGAGGATTTGCCGAACTTACAGATACTATTCATTTGATCCTTGTAATGCTTAGTTATTAGGGAGTACATAAAATCCCACCACTATCAATCGCGAGTATTCCAGTTTGATCTACAGATATATTTTTTGCTGACATATTAAAAGTACCACCTGATTGTACAGTTAGGAGTCCACCAGCTTTTATAGTGATAGCACTTCCTGTTCCTGTAATTGTAGAAGCAATGATAGGGTCATTCGTGACATCTGGTATTTCAATTACTGTTGCACTTGTTGGAA
>CALHUZ010000094.1 GCA_938039305.1 uncultured Saprospiraceae bacterium | reverse complement strand
GACCAAAAATTTGTCTTTTAAAGGTAGCATCAAATGACTTCGCTCATATTTTAACATTAGATAACTACCAAAAATTCAGTATTTATTGAACACTATTGACGATTAACAATAATACCATTCAAAAAAGTGGTTGATTTAATTAGCTTTACTTATCGTTACCTTGATCTGATTGTGAAATATCTTCTTACATTATTAATAACTATTATATCAACATTATTATCTGGTCAATGTGAATCATATGACTATGATAATATTTTTGATGCAAGCTGGAAGTCTTGTGTTAAGACAGAGCATCCAGGTTTAGACAGTGCCGTTCATTGGATCCAGTATGACTTGGGGCATATTAGATACCTCAGCAGTACTCACTTTTGGAACTATAATATAGTGGACAATATTGAGGCTGGAGCCAAGGAAATTGATATCTATACTTCCGTAAATGAAAATTCTTGGACCCTCAATGCTACAGACACATTAGATCTTGCTTCAGGGTTGAGTACCTATGAAGGACAACCAGGCCCCGATCTTTCTCTCATTTCGGCTCAACATATATTAATTGTAGTAAGGAATAACTACGGAGGAAGTTGTACAGGACTAAGTGAGGTTAAAATAGACTTTGCAGACAGTCAATGCTCTTCTCTTGAATTACAGATGGAATTATCTCAAACATATTGTGATAGCTCAATATCATCCAGTGTTAAGCTAACTCCTCTTGGAGGTCTTGGCCCTTTTAGTTACATATGGTCTACTGGTCAAGATTCTTCGGACATAGATAGTATAGCTCCAGGGACCTATGAGGTCTTAATAATTGATTCTCTAAATTGCGCAAAAAGTTTTGAAATTATAGTAGATAGCATGTCATTCGACACATCAATATTTCATTCAAATGAAATTGGCGATGGCACATATTACAAGGATACGTTAAATAGCTCAGGAAATGTCTTGTCTACTGCTCAAGTAAATTTTCTGTTTTCCAGTGAAACTATACTTCAAGAGAATTTTAGTGTCGAGATCGGTGCTGAGCTGCGCATAGACCTATTGGATTGTATTAATGACCCTACCTCAAGTTTCAATAAAGTCAAAAACCTTGTTTATGACTTACCAATAAAAGCTCATACCGGTTTTATCGGTCTTGGAAATGAGCAATTCGTTACTATAAGTAGTAGTAGTGAAGAGCTTATGTATTCTCATTCAAATACTCTCAATGGAAAAGGCGAACTAAACGAATTGGCAGCCGCGAGATTTTTATCTCAAGCAACCTTGGGGTATGATCAGTCTATGATTTCCGAAGTAAGTGAATTAGGCACAGAAGAGTGGATAAATCAACAATTTAAAATTGAAAATGAAAGTTATTTTAACCACTTACAAAATGTGATGAGGTTTGATCAGCCAAATATTAATTATTGGCTTAATTTTCATCGTACATGGTGGCATAATACTTTAACTGGTGATGAGTATCTTCGAGAGCGTGTGGCTTTCGCTCTTAGCCAAATATTTGTTATTTCAAGCAAAAGTTTTTTACTCAACTATGGTGATGGCTTAACCTCGTATTATGACATGTTACTAAACCACTCTTTCGGAAATTATAGAGATCTACTTTATGATGTAACAATGCATCCGACAATGGGTTTTTATTTAAGTCATCTGAATAATCCAAAAACTGATGCATCTATAAATCAATTTCCAGATGAGAACTATGCACGAGAGATTCTACAGTTATTTTCAATAGGGCTTTATGAATTAAATATTGATGGAACAAGAAAAAAAGATGCTCTGAATAATAACATTCCAACTTATAACAATCAAGATATAATTGAGTTTGCAAAAATATTCACAGGTTTGGGGTTTTCAAATAAACCATTTGGAACTCCTGTCAATTCTTTTTTCCTGCCTATGACAGAGCCAATGATTATGAATGAAGAATATCATGAAGAGGGCGTCAAACATCTTCTTAATGGAGAGTCTATTCTTACAGGTCAAGCTGGCATGCAAGATATTAATGATGCGCTTGATAATATTTTTAACCACCCGAATGTAGGGCCCTTCATAGCAACGAGATTAATACAAAGATTAGTAAAGTCTGAGCCAAGTCCAGAGTATGTTCAACGCGTGGCAGAAACATTTAATGATAATGGGCAAGGCATAAGAGGAGATTTAAAAGCCGTTGTAAAATCTATTCTTTTAGATATGGAAGCCAGAGACTGTTCATTTTTAGATGACCCTACTCATGGTATGCTTAGAGAGCCTCTACTGAGAATTATTCATCTATTAAAAGCATTTAACATTTCGAATAATACTCAAACCTTTTATGCTTTAGGTGAAGTAATAGAAACTTTTACAAGTCAAGCACCTTTGCGCGCCCCAAGTGTTTTTAACTTCTACCAATCTGATCATACTGCGCCTGGCGTACTTAGTGATTCTATGATTAGATCGCCAGAATTCGGCATATTAGATTCATACTCCTCGATAGGCTATATTAATCTTATTGATTCAATCAGTAGTAATATCGGATTACTAGATGTAGAAGAAGGAAGTGTGTTTCTTGATTTTACCGAAGAATTAAATCTTACAAACAATGCCAATGATTTAATTGATTTATTAGATCAAAAGCTGACCTATGGCCATCTTTCAGAGAGAGTGAAAAATATAATTAAATCTTCACTTACTATGGTAGGTACTGATCCAGTCGATAGAGTAAAAATGGCAATCTATATAATTGCAAATTCTCCGGACTTCACAATATTACGATGACATGAAAAGGCGAAAGTTTATACATGATGCCGGGTGTGCTGCAATAGGCGGATCTACATTGATATCTTCAATTATGAACTTAAGTACTCTAAACGCTAGTGCCGGCTATCATAATACTTCAGATTTCAAAGCCTTAGTGTGTATTCTGTTAGCTGGTGGGAATGACTCTTTCAATATGCTCATACCTAAAGGTACATCTGAACATCAAGAGTATCAATCAATCCGAGGAGGTTTAGCCATTCCTAAAAACAACGTACTTACTCTAAATAATGGATTAAATAACAATAGAGAGTTAGGGCTTCATCCCTCTTTAGTTAATGTTAGAAATATTTACAATAGTGGAGATGCTGCATTCATTTCAAATGTAGGCTCATTGGTAGAACCCGTAGATCTTGCTCATTTTCAGAATGGATCAAAAAGGTTGCCCTTAGGATTGTTCTCTCATGTTGACGAGATAGCTCATTGGCAAACTTCAATACCACAAGAAAGAGGATCAATAGGTTGGGGAGGTAGAATGGCTGATCTACTCAGCAGTGTGAATACCAACCAAAACATATCAATGAGCATCTCTTTGTCAGGAGGCAATCTACTTCAGACTGGAGAATTGACGCGCCCTTTTACCTTGACATCCAATGGTGCTGTAGGAATCAATGGTTATGATGCCATGAGTACTTTTGACCAAATAAGAACATCAGCATTAGATAGTCTACTCGGAGGTCAACATACTAATCTTTTCGAAAGAACATATATGGAGGTTGTAAAAAACTCTAATGATGCCAACTTGTATTATGATACTGCTGTAGCAAATACACCTCCGCTTCAGACATCATTCTCAGCAAACAATGTCACATCTCAAGAACTCAAAGTGGTCGCTCAAACAATCGCAGCACGTAATGATTTAGGAATGTCAAGACAAATATTCTTTGTTACAATAGGTGGATGGGATCATCATGACGAAGTACTGAATAGTCAAGCTTTAAAATTGAGCAAATTAGATACAGCTTTATCAGAGTTTAATGACTCGCTAAATGAACTTGGACTAACAAATGATGTGACAACATTTACAATTTCAGATTTTGGTAGAACTTTGACTTCCAATGGTAACGGGTCAGACCACGCCTGGGGTGGTAATGCTTTAGTTATGGGTGGAGCTGTAAATGGAAATAACATTTATGGCCAATACCCAGATCTTTTCCTTGACAACCCTTTGGATGTAGGCAGAGGTAGACTTATTCCTACATTGGCTGCTGATCAATATTTAGCAGAACTTGCATTGTGGTTTGGAGTTCCTAAATCTGAATTAGACATTATATTTCCTAATATTCACAACTTTTATGATGTTTTGTCTTCTTCAAACCCAATAGGCTTTATGCAATAACATTTTCATTTTGAGGCCATTCCCAAAAGTGATTACTTTTCGGTTCAGAGAGATCAAAATCTCCTTTACTAAAATCAAATACTTTAAGTCTATCTTTATTAGGCCATTGAATAGATTTCCAATCAACTAATCTATTGCAAAACCAACCTTTTTCAAGTTCTTCAGGATTATACTCTCTCTTCTGATACTTGTCAACTATATGAGATCTACTTAAAGCAATATAATGACACATATGCATTCTGGTCGGATATAATTGTACATTTTGTAGGTCGATATTATGCCCTCCACTACTAACATTTGAAACGTCCAGCGCGTTTTTGAAAGCAATAACCCTATGGGCATCATGCGGGTGAAAATAGTAATAATGATTCATTTTCTGATCATAAGGAGTAGCTTCAAAATGAACCCCATCACTTTCAGGGATAAAAACAATCTCATTAAAATTAATGCAATTATATCCAAGGGCATCAACTCGCTTTATTGAATCATAGATAGATTCACCTTTTATATCAGAAAATAAAAATTCATCTGCATCCAAATGTATCACCCAGTCATAATCTATCTTCGATCTTAACTTTTCTTTATATTCTAATTGCTTAGTAAGATCAAAATACCCAGCATATGGTATAGATTCTATACCCACAATATTCGTGTATTTTCTAAGTCGACAGATATCTAAAGTATCGTCTGTTGACTCATTGTCAAATATGAAAACATCCAATTTATCATTCAACAAATGATCTAAACATCTTTGAATATAAAGAGACTCATTCCTTACAGCAAGTATCACTAAAATTTTCACTTTGTTATAGTATAATTTTCTAGTACCAAAATATCTAATCCAGTATTTTCTAACATCCATACAGCATCCCTGTAGCTGTTAAGCATAGGTTTTCCGGCTATATTAAATGATGTATTCAACAAGACTGGATATCCAGATTTTTTTTCAAAAGATTTCAAAAGTTTATATAGGAACTCGTTTTGTTCCAACTTCACAGTTTGAAGACGACACGTGCCATCGACATGAGTTATTGATTTAAATACTGTTCTATATTCTTCTTTTACTTTCGCTGCGAAGCTCATATATCTTGTGTCACCATAAAATTCAAAATATTTATGAGCATCTTCGTATGTACATACGGGGGCAAAAGGTCTATAATATTCCCTGTTCTTTACTTTAACGTTTAAAACTTTTTTCATGTCCTGATACATTGGGTTACAAAGAATAGAGCGGTTTCCCAAAGCCCTTGGCCCATGCTCTGCCCCTCCTCGTAGGACACCAACTATTTTACCTTTTGATATTTGATTAGATAAAGTAATCCTTTCTACTTCCTTCCCATTATATAAGGAAACATATTCTGGTAGTAGCCACTTATCTAAAACAGGTGTTCCTAAGTACGTAAGGTCGACAGGGTCTTTTGGCTTTAAAACGCCTAAAATCATACCACAGGATATTCCGCAATCACTACTATTTGGAGCTATGTATACATCAGGGTTTCTTTGGACTATTTTCGTGTTCAACAAAATATTCAACGCACATCCACCCGTAACTATTATTGGCTTCGCTTTTAGATACTTTGAAGTTTTTTCAAAAAATATTGATTCGAAAACAAATTGAGAGGTCGCAGCTAAATTAGTTGAAAAAATAGTATTCAAAGATCCATTATTAAGTTGTAAGTCCAGCTTCTTAAACAAATCATTACATTTAGATACATAATCGTCAAATCTAGGCTGAGAGTAATAATAATCAGTCAGAGGTTCAATCCAATTATCAACAATATTTCCGTAAGCCGATAATCCCATAATTTTCCCAGGGTACACAATATTACCCACTAATATATTTTCCTCTTTACGGATGGGACTCATAAAGTGTCCAAGTAAGGAATAGGGTACTCCTAGATCAAAATCAATCTTTTCAATAAGTGTTACTCCTTCATTTTTATGACCTTCATAAATATTAAATAAACCATCGTTTCCTCCACCATCATAAGAGATGATTGTTGCCTCCTCAAAATCAGATTGATAAAACGATCCCGCAGCATGGCTTTCATGATGGTTAGTCTCTATGAATTGGTTAGCACTAATAAGATATATAAGGCCTTCCGCTCTCTGATGGAGACACAAGTCCCAAGTGAAGATCTGATATTTTTCTTCAATATAACTTATTATCAGTCTTACAATACTCTCCTTGTTATCATGTATTATATAAAATGATAGAGAAGCATTTTTGGAATTAATAAATCGCTCTATTTCAATGACTTCCACAATTTCACCTTTAACACACACCGATATAGCAGCATTATGAGATCCAAAAATTGAAAGTATATTCATAATTTATTGATGAAAAAAGGGGCTGCCAGTTTGAACTGGCAGCCCCTTGTTCTCTTTAATGTACGCAAGTTAGTTTGCCTTTATAATTTTTGCAAGTTTTTGCCCACTATTAGTTCTTATCTCCAAAAAGTACATCCCCGCATTTAATTCAGAAATTCCATCATTTAACACAATTGTATTATTCCCTTTATTTACTTTTATTGCTCTACTTAGTACGATCTTCCCACTGATATTAAACAATGTAACTAAAGATTGTCCATCTTCTTCAGACTTATAGTCTATTTTTACAGCACTCGAAAATGGATTTGGAGTTACAGACAAATCATCAATTTTGAAATTAATCTTATCGATCTCAATTGAGTGAGATAAGAAGTCAGTATCATATATTTCTCCCTCTAACTCTGAGTTCAATTGTACCGAACCAGCACTAATTTTCTTTTCAAAATTTAAGCGAATTATATCTTGATCAAGTGAAATAACAATTGGATTTGTTCTAAACCAACTCATTTTTAATACGTTCTCATTCACTGAATAATTCGCTTCTGAGAAACCAGGTAATTCAGAAGAAACAGATGATAACTCAACTCCTTTAGGCATCTCGATCGAGAACTGAATTCCTCTAATATGATCTTCATTAGTCCCACTCAATGTGTAATTATTTTCACTGTAACTTTCACCTAAAGTTACAGTGTTCTTTGATCGACTGGCTGCTAAGCCAGCAACACTATTTGTGCCATTTACATCTCCTATTTTAACACCAGAAAACTCAATAAGCATATTTTCACTAAACTCATCAATATTGTATTCAGTTTCTATATTTAAGAGATCTGCAGATTTATTAATTAGATTTTTTTCTAAATACTTCCATGAAGTATTATTAGAGAATGAAATTTTCTTGCCTAATATAAGCTGTCTAAGCTCAACTAAATCTAATGAAGTGATGCTGCCAGAATTATTTATATCTGCAGCAACAATATCTAAGCCTTCTAATTGTGTTTTCCCAAGAATATGGTTTTGAATTAATATTAAATCTAGTGTTGAAACTCCATCCACATGGTTCTCATCATTAATTGCACTTAGTTGATAGCTTTCTCCTCTTACTAATGACCTAAACGCATAAAGACCATTTTCATCTGAAAGTTGAGTTTCAAGCATATTTTCACCTACAATATTAACTTCAATACCTTTTGCAGGTATATCGTCACCTACTCTGATACTACCAGAAATAAATGCTGAGGCAACCTGATTGATGCTACTCTGGGCACAACTAATTATTTCTACATCCCCAATATTTCCTTTAGGTCCAAATGTATATTCTCCGTCAAAATCAACAAAAATGTCCGTTTCTGAACTGGGGTTATTGGCAGCGCTATATGAGTTATTACCACTGTATTCTATTCCTTGGAGCCCATACAAATAAGAAAACCCTGGATTACTTTGTTCAACAGCAGAAGCTGACATTAAGTTAGAAGTTATCCATATTAAGTCATCACAAGAGCTATTAACAACTCCATTAGACTCTACAAAGCCAAAAGAAACTCCTCCTGCAGAGTTTTCTCCG
>CALHUZ010000093.1 GCA_938039305.1 uncultured Saprospiraceae bacterium | reverse complement strand
ACTATGATCTGCACAAAATTCAAATTACAGCGCTTGTCTCAATCCTAATACCGAATGAAGAGTATATTATTAATAACGTGGGCTAATATCAAAAGAAGGAAGATGCAGACCATCCTTGTGGCTATATGTATAGCCCTTGCTGCATTGATGTTCTCTACGTTGATTGGTATTGGTTTGGGAATGGAGCGCCCGTTTGAAAACTTATTCGCAAACCTCCGCGCATCGCACATAGTTATGTCATTCGATGTGAATGATCATCATCCCGATGAAATTAAAACATGGTTTGAAAATCAAGAAGAGACAGTAAGTGTAACAGATCCACGAATGGAAGTTGGACTCAGTAAAAGATTGATCTATAAAGAGAAAGAATTAAAGAAATCTGTAGTGCTTCGGGAACATCCAGGGAATGATAAGGAGCATGATAAATTGGATATACTTCAAGGGGAAATTAAATCATATCCTGGACCTGGAGAGATATGGATTCCAAATCATTGGTTGAATAATTTTAAAATGGAGATTGGGGATACGATTAGTGTTCCTACAAAAAATGGCCCTTTCGACTTGGTGATTTCTGCTATAGTCGTTGATGCCCACTATGCCAATGGACTCTATAATCCAAGCCCTGCTTGGTTAGGCCCTGGAGGTCTATCATTGATGTATTCCATGAAAGACCTTTCACAGGTAGTCATGGGTGTCAGGTTAAAAGACAAAGATGCTGTAGATGCTGTTTGGGCCCGATTTAATAAGGATATTTCGTTTCAAGGATTTGGAACTTTATATGCTTTTTACAAACAAATATTTCAAATCGTCTATCAGATTACTGGTGGACTACTTCTTGTGTTTGCCATCTTCGGCATCATTGTGACATTAATTATTACTTCCTCAGTGGTCAATAGTGCGATCAAGACTGATTACAAGATGATCGGTATGTTGAAGGCACAAGGGTTTACTAATTGGAATGTGATCAATGTTTATCTGATCCAGTTTTTTCTGATAACCTGCGTGGCTGTTCCCTTTGGTTTAGTAGGTGGGTATTTTCTGACCTTGCTGGTGTTTAAGTCTTTAATCACAGCAATTGGAACTGTCAATTTTAGCGTTTCATTACTGCTTCCTTCTATTGGGACTTTCTTTGCTTTTTTAGTGGGGATTTCATTAATTACCTATAGGACTTCTCGACAAGCAAGTTTGATTCAACCTGTGACTGCCATCAGAAACGGAGGCCCTCCACAAAAATCATTTGCCGGCACAAAATTTAAATTCTTTACCCTTCAACCTAAATCGAACATCGTTCTGTTTCTCGGTCTGCGTTTTTTAATGTCCAATAAGAAGAGGTCCATCTTTATGTTCATCGGGTTACTGTTTGTTGTTTTTGTACAGCTACTTTATGCCAATGGAAGAAACTCATTAGCACAATTAGATGAGAATAGACCTGCTTGGGGCTTTACTCATACAGACATTTTTGTCGGTCAACAAGGAGCTCTTTTAGAAAACCAAGAAGACTACTTTAAGCAGGACATGGAGGATGACGATCGAGTGAAAACGGTAGTCAAACGTGGCATTTATGGAGCGACTATACCTGCTCAGGAAGGGAAGGCTCCTGAATCAATAGTAGGTTTTATTTATGATGATGAATTGGAGAAGGTAGGCCTACTTAATTTGGAAGGTAGACATCCAGTTTTTGAAGATGAAATCTCTTTAGGGATGACCAGTGGGAAGGAGCTTGGAAAAGGAATTGGAGATACTTTAGAATTATTTTTGGAAGGTCAATTAGTTCCATATAATATCACAGGAATATATCAAAGCCTAAATAATCTCAGCCGGGGTTTTTATATGCGACTTGAAGGAATCACGGAGATCAATCCTCTCTATGAATTAAGAGGTTATGAGATTAAGCTTAAAAAAGGAATAGATCCAATTGAATATAAGGATGAACTTATTCAGAACTATGGAAGTGCTTATAGAGTCGTAGAAAGCCGTGATACTCTTGGCCAAATCAAATCTATTATAGGTGGTATTGAAGATGTGATGACATTAGTTGCCATAATGTTTATAGTTGTACTTTTTGTTACTGTCTTCAATGATACGGTACTGAGTATAAGAGAAGGCCAGAGGAACCTTGGGATCTTTAAAGCGATTGGTTTTACTCCGAGGCAATTACAATTGTCATTGATCGTAAAGTCATTGATTCTTGCCTTTTTTGCTTTATTGGTAGGCGTTCCTTTGTCTCTGTACATAATACCTAATTCGTTAGATGTCTTAACGACAGCGAGTGGTTTAAGTAAGTTTCCCTACATCTTTAATTTTAATTATTCACTTTTAGTTATTCCATTTGTTTTGTTTATTACTGTAACGAGCGTATGGGTTGCTTCGAGAAGATTATTGAAAATAAGACCAAGAATATTAGTTAGAGAATAAATCTGGATAATGAAAAAAAGTATACCTCTGATCTTGTCACTTCTATTTCTTCTCAACAATGCTTTTGCACAAGTTGGGACAGTTAAAGATGTAGACGAGTATTTAAAGAGATATTTGGATAAGATTCCTGTGCCAGGATTTTCTATTGTAATTGTTGAAGGGCAAGAAGTGAAGTTTGCCAAGGGGTATGGTGTGGAAAGTCAAGGGTTCTCAAAACGGATGACCCCTCAATCCACTATGGCGATTGGATCTTTGGCGCGAGGATTTACAGCTATCGCTGTCATGCAACTGGTTGAAGAAGGACTTGTAGATTTAGATGAACCGATAGTTAGCTACTTACCTTGGTTTCAAACCGCTAACAAAGACTTCAGTGATCAAATCACTTTAAGGATGTGCTTGAGTAATACTTCAGGAATTCCGCCTCAATATGAATCGTTGCCAGATCTTGAGAATGCGACTTCTGCAGAATCGTTTTTACGATCTTTGAAAGGGGCATTTATAAAAAGAAAGCCAGGTATGTCTCACGAGTTTTGTGATGAGGGATATGCTATTGCAGGTGAGGTGATTAGTTCAGTATCAGGAATGTCTTATTCTGAATATGTAGCATCGAATATTTTGCGTCCGCTAAAAATGACGCGAACAGCTGCAGAACAAGAAGTGGCGGATCAAATGAACATTGTCTATGGTCATGAGATGGGTAAAGATCAGTGTTATCCAGCTGTTAAAGGAATCACTGACGCTAATTTCATCGCAGCTGGATCAGAGTTTTATTCCTCCGCTGAAGACCTTGGCAACTATATGATAGCTCTTTTAAATAGTGGTACTTATAAAGGAGAAAGAATAGTATCGAGTGAAAGCGTAGCCGAGATATTTAAGCCTAATACTTCTTTCGAAGGATTGGGAACGATGCTTGGAGGCAATGGTATTGATATAGATTATGCGCTCGGATGGATGGGCATGGTTATAGAAGAGAGAGACATTCTCATACATACTGGGAATAATGGTAACGTAGCTTCTATCATGGGTATAAACAAAGTGAAAGATCAAGCATTTGTTATGTTGTTTAATGCTGATGTGAACCGTTTGAATCGGTTCAAGTATCCAGGAATGGAACATACCGTCAATAATGTCATCCACATATTGAATGCTGAGGACACGACTGACTTTGGTATTATGAGACAAGGCCTCCCAAATGATGATGACTATCTTCTGCCCAAAGACAAATGGGATAAGTACATTGGAAAGTATGAATCATTTGGACGACCCAGTCCTTTCTTTAAGAATATGAACATCGAGGTTTTTGTAGGAGATGATGGTGGATTAGAACTCATCTCAAAACGCCAAAATGAATTCAAAGGACATTACGGATTGCAGTTCACTAATGAGTCGAGGGCATTGTTGAAAAACATAGCATTTGAGCGACAGATTCAGTTTTCCATAAACCCTGAAGGTGAAGTAAGTGGTTTGTTTATGTTTGGTTCAGAATTTAAGAAAGAAAACAAAGCTTTAGCAAAGCGGTTTTCAAAAACGGTAGATCCAAATAAGACGATCTCTTTCTTGCTTCCGAAGAACGCCACAGAAAGATGGAAGGGCGATGAACTCTCTGCTACATTTGATGATGTCTCTGAGATGACCTTGATTCTGTCGACCGCAGAACTAAAAGCTATAGGTTTTGAAAGCTTTGTTAATAGTTACATATCGGAAAAGGAAGTCACTCAAAAAGGAATATTAAACAAAGAGGTTTTGAAAAAAGGGGTTTGGACAGAGCAAACAATCATCATAAAAGAAACTAATGGCCCTGTTCAATATCATTTTGCATTCTATCAAGATCCTATCAGCAATAAGCAAATGCAGCTTGTATTGAATTGTCCATGGGGAGCTCATTCTAATAGCCTTCAAGAAGTCATGGCCAATATCCATAAGTCAGTTCATTTCGAGTAGAATAAGTGATGAAGAGCTTTTATATTTTTAGTACCTGTAGGCAGGTTGAGGGGGCTTAGAAGAAGGGGTTACAAGGGTTCTGATTTAAGTTATGTGTTATGCCGTCAGCACACTTTGATTGTAATTCCTAATCCACGGTTAGTGTCCCATCAACCGTAAGTGTGCCTCCTACAGCCACATTTAGACCTTTACATTCTTCATTATCTGTACTTGGAATGTTAAGATGTCTATTGGAACTAATGTTTAGAGCATCACATGCAAGTGAAATTCGACCTAATGACCAATTCAATGGCGAATCATGCCATCTTTCGTTGGGATTACCAATCCAGCTATTATCAAGGCAATCATCTAATCTATAGCAGCTTGTACTTATATTATTAAAACTTTGAAAGGTTAGGAGTTTTGATCCAGGAGTAGCTAATACTATTTCAAACTTATTATTAGCAAATAAGTTTGTTTTTGTAATTCCATCACCTGCGATGTCTAAATTTCGGAATGGATTATCATCTTCATTTTCGATAAATCCTGAGAAAGTATAATTAAAATACTTGATCCCTTGTGATCCTCTCACAAAAGCATCTTTAGCACCATCATTATTTGCGTCAACAAATACCAGGGACGCTCCTCTTCCAACAAACAAGTCATTAAAGGGATTAGAATTACCTGATTGTTCTTGGAAATCACCATTGCCGAGATTCCTGAAATATCTAATGTAACCGTCTTCCGCGCCAACAAAAAGATCTTCATCTCCATCCAAATCCAAATCTACCAAGGCTGGTGTCGCATTATCCCCAACGTCTGCAAACTCTAAACTATGATCAGGGATTACTTCATATAAACCAGAAGAGTCGTTATATGAAAGCATACTTAGTCTACCATTAGATGAACCCACTATAGCAATCGGATGATGCTCATTGTCTTTATTTAGGAATTCCAAACTTGTGGCCAATCCAAGATCTAAACCTTCAAATGGATTCTTCCCAAATGTGTTGAAATATTCGCCATTTGTTTGTCTAATATACTCGATAGAGCCATTTCGACCACCTACAAATATATCTAAGTCACCATCGCAATCCCAGTCGTGGAAGGTCGGGCTTATTCTAGTGTTATTAGCAGTCACTCCGTCCAATGGATCTTTAGAATTATTATTCAGAGTAAACTCAAAATTATCATTGGTATAGGTATGAACGCGCCCCTCTTCATCACCTACGACTAAATCTAAGTCACCATCACCATCTAAGTCGTCGAATACAGGCTTAGCGGAACCATCAACCACAATATGCTCAAAAGGATTAGTGTCAGCTTCTATATAATCAAAGCCGTTGAATTCAAGATATGCTATGCTACCATCAGCCTTTCCAATCACTAAGGTTTCATGAAATAAGTCGCCGTTAAGATCTAGTAAGTATGGATTTCTAAAATCTTCATCAACTAAGTCACTTATCGTATCTATTTCTTCGAATTTCCCAGCACTATTCATGGCATAATAATGCACCCTTCCATCATTATCTATGATCAATGCTTGGAGGGTGCTACTGCCGAAATTTGTATAGATTATAGGGCTTGCATGAAATTGAAAATCAATAAAGTTAAATGGATTTTGAGCATCGGAGCTTAATTTATAATCGCCAGTTGATGGATCGTAGATATACATTCTCATTCCGAAGGTTCCATAAGATAAAAACATCTCTTCACGATCCGTACCATCAATAATTACATCATAGAATGTGATCACTGATTGTTGCACCGTTTGAATGCTTCCGAAAGGATTGTTTTGGTCGGCATACATCAATTTGAAATAGTTAGAAGCATCTCTTTTATATACTTCTATACCAGGCCAAGCAGATACAATCATTTCTTCTAAGCCATCACCGTCTATATCTGAGAAGGCAGGGGAAGCATTCGTGCCAAGCGCATTGGTCCCTGAATTAGATAGATTTAGTAGGACAGGGTGGATGCTTATATCCGTGCATTGTGAACTCAAGGATACTGCTGATAAAGATGGCAAAGTAGCAAATGCCAATCTTAATGGTAGCCTTTTAAGGTAGGATGATAGCCTTCGATATCTATTTATAATAGCTTGTCGTTGACTTCGTGTGATGGTCTTGAATTTCCCAGAGTCACGCAGTCTTTTGATATAACTCAGTAATGAGAGATACTTCCTGATATTGTTTCTATATACTTGCAGAGTCTTTTGATTAGTCATCGTTATACTATTTTCAGTCTGAGAATTGCTTGCTTTTGATAATATACATATGCACTGTTTTCCAACTCGCGTGCTACAAATCTTTTCATAAATGAATTAGAATCACGGATGCCAAAAAATACTTTATAAGGCTCTGTGTTTCTTTTAATTAATTCGGTGATTAATTTTTTGCCTAAGTGCTTGTATTCTTTACTGTACTTAGGTAGTATGTATAAGGATCCGACTTGAATTGTGTCTTCAGAAATCTGATCTGATATAATCCATCCCGCTATCTGATTGTTAATTAGTAATAGGAGGCTGCAGCTTGTGCAAATATTGTAAATATGCTTCCCTGGTCTCACATCAGAAGGCACGTCATTCATGCCAGTTAATGATAACCAGCCTTCAAGTTGACCTACCTTCTTTCGATTTATAGGGACGATCTGAAAATGATCTGACGGCCAATTCATTCTCATCAATGCCGATGATTTTAAATCCATCAGATTGTTAACCTTTATGTACTCTGTACCTGTTGTGCTGATCTCATATCCCGCGTGCTTCAAGATGGATTCCCAACTTGCTGCATTTTGCCAGAATGACTTATAGTATAATTGTATTTGTTCAAATTTTGAATCCTTTATTTTGGAGATGACGGACTTAAGTAATTGTTTTCCGATTCCCCGATTCCGATAGTCTTCATTGATGTAGAATGAAATAATCTGAATTGTAACTTGTGATACTGGTAGAGAGATGCAAGTGCCCAGAGTTACGTCATCAAGTTTTATATTAGATAAAACAATTTTGCGAGTTCCTTTTGCTTGTAACTGTTCATAGGTTATCAGTGGGAATGTATATTTCTCTATTCTTTTAAAGTTTATGTCTACAGCAACATTTTGATGTTGAACTGTTACTCTCTTTGATGTCCGATTTATAGTATTTTGCTGGATTTCATTCATGATGAGTATATTTTATTTTGGTGATATGTGATTTTATTTAGGCCTAATTGTTTCCAATACCTATGGCTCCTTATCTGTCTATGGAGATGATATGTAATAGATTACTCAGCTTACTATCTCAATCAGCAGTTTAATACGCCCCATTCAAAACCCCTTCTGACCATTCCTGCAGTATTTCTAACTT
Organism: uncultured Saprospiraceae bacterium; assembly: GCA_938039305.1. Classification (GTDB taxonomy): domain Bacteria; phylum Bacteroidota; class Bacteroidia; order Chitinophagales; family Saprospiraceae; genus JAJRXG01. The sequence continues at coordinate 14,388 of CALHUZ010000093.1, read as the reverse complement.
CCATTTTATACATGAGGTTTTTCCTGTGAGTGATTACAGTGTGAGGAGATATAAATAACATATGAGCTATTTCATTGGTGGTGTATTCAAATGATATCATTCTTAATATTTCTAACTCTCTTCCAGACAGGTTTGTATTGATAAGACAAATAGCTTTTGATGGCATGACATTTATTATAAAGAATATAGAAAAATGAGTTAAGGTCTATAAACTAAAATGTTAGCACCATAAGTTGATACGCCTCCGCCAGAAGGTGAGTATAAAGTGATAGTCATGTGATTAGTCATTGTTGGTGCTAAACTAACTTGTGTAGCAGCCACAATTCCACCAACAATTGGAGTCGCTATAACTACGAGATTTGAAGTGATTACAGTAGCATCAGAAAATGTGAGTGTTATATTACCATTGTCATCTCCAGTTGCTGTGAAATTGCCTGTGTCATTTGAGATGCCTGTGTTCGAATTGTGAGTAATTCTACCATATGCAAAAGGTAGTAAATCAACTTTAAGGCCACCGGTTTGTTGTCTTGTAATCCTGGAGCTACTTTGTACATCAATTCCGAATTCATTAATATTCATGATTTCAGTGCCATTGTGCAAGAAGTTATGTCCGTAGGAATCATAGTCAATATTTCCGAACGTTGTAAAAATTCCACCGCCTGTAGTTTCTAAATTAGAAATTTTGTCCTTGTTTATTTCTATTTGGCCAAAGGAGATTGAAGTAATGAAAAGTGATAGAAAAATAATCGTACATAGTTTTACAAGATCCATTTTTAGTTGTTTTAGTGATTAATTTTGTCGCGTATTATCAAGACTTGTTAAGGCGTAAGACTATTTTGATTCACACTACTTCTTAATGGGTCTTTTTAATAACAATTCCAATCTCTGCATATAAATTGTGAACTCATATAGCTAACCAGTATTTGGTTACTATGAATTAGTATTTGGTAAGTAAAGCATTGTTTTGTATTTAAGGTATTTGATCTTCCTATGTGCTCTATTTATTCAGATGGTAGGGGATGTCTTCAAATCAAGAGACTTAAAAAAGGTATTCTATCTTAAATGTACTTATAGCTAAATGTCATTCGCTATATGAACAATGCCAAATACTCGACCCAGATGTCATTACACTGCTTACATCTTTCGCAGTTCATTTTATCGTAGTATGTTTAGGACAGATGAGCATGATTCTTAATTATCGGTTCGGTTATTGGTTTGTGATCTGTCTTGGGCTTTGCTCATTTCATGGAAACTCGGCTTTCGGGCAGTTACATTGTCTGAATTATACCAGTCAAGATGGCTTGCCTTCGGACTTAATTACCTGTGCAAATGAGGATCAAGATGGTTTTATGTGGTTTGGAAGCAGTAATGGGATCTGCAAATTTGATGGGTTCTCATTTGACAACTATTCTTTTTTAGATCCAGAAAATTCTCCTGGAGGCAATTTTATTACGGCTATTGAAATAGACCAGAATAATGACCTTTGGGTTGGTACCCAAAATGATGGACTTTTTCACTTAAGTCGAAAGGAAAATATTTGGGAACATTTTGCAACAAGCAAATCAGCATATCATCAAATGAGAGGCAATGAAATCTTTTTCATCCATGCTGATCAAAATGGTACAATCTGGTATGGTAGCGATAAAAGTGGTTTGGGCTGTATTAATCCAAAAGCACAGTCACATGAGAATTTTGACCTTGATACATTACCACGTCGTGATACATGGGTGAATAGAGCTTACGGTGCAGTGGAAGATGAGGATGACCCTAATCTGATTCACCTTGTTGGACAAGGTTATCTATATCATTTTAATAAAACAACAAAGCGCTTTACGGCACCAGAAGTAACGTTAGAGCCTATTGCACATGAGGACTTCGTATTTGACCCCAGAACTTTAGTTCAAATTTCTGCTACAAAATTTTTAATAGGATGTTTGGCTTCAGGTGTTAAATCATTTAATACAGAGACGGGTGAGTTTCTTGATTTCTATCCTAGAGAAATAGATTATTCAAGTGGTTGGAAAACACATGTTTTTGAGGGAGCTGAAAATGAAGTCTGGATAGCAGATCGGATAGAGGGTATTGTCCGTGTGGACAGAGATTCCAGAAATTTGAATTTATTCCGCCCTGAAGCATTCAATCGCAAGGGGCTTTTAAAAGGATTATATAATTCTATTTACCATTCTTCCATGGGCCACACTTGGGTAATGACAAGTAAGGGAGTATCTCTTATTGTTCCTCAATATCAGGCTTTCCAATATTTTGGGACAAAAATTGATGGGCCCAATGTATTTATGGATATCGATACGATACCCAATTCTGATAATTTCCTTGGTTCGTTTGGTGGAGAAAATGCTCGAGTAAAGGTACTAGATGAGAACATGAAAGTGCTCTCCATAGCTGATGTTCCAAATTCACCTGAGTTGATTCTATTAGTATATAAATCAGAATTCTTCCAAGGAGAATTTTTATGTCTTACTGATAGACTTTATAGATTGGACTTAAAAAAAGGAACGTTGTCCCCAAAGCCGATAAAGGGATTGCCAGATGATGTAAAACTGGCTGATTTTGTAGCTGTAAATGATCAAGAATTATGGTTGCTTTTAAGTAGTGGATCTCTACTTAGATATAATAGTTCCGAAAAAAGCAGTGACCTTTTCCCTTTTGCAGGTTATGAGAGCTCTTTTGAACATAAGATCCTTTATCATGGCATGTCTAAGGTTGGCGATCAGATTTGGATCGCCACTCATGAAGAATTGATTGTGTTTAATCCAAGTAATGGACATTCGAGTTATTTATATTTTGAAAATAATGAGTTAAAAAGAAGAGGTCCATTAGAGGGCATTAAAAGCCCAAAAGGTAGTGTCAAGCAGGTGATTCCTATTGATAAGGATTGCGCGTGGGTCATGACTAGTGAAGAAGGTATTTATAAGATATGTGCTTCTATGATAGATTCTTTTGTTCTTCAAGAGCACAGGGATAAAAGGAATCTTAGTCAATTGTTAGGACCTATTGAAATGATCAGTGGACAATCCAATGATTATTGGTTAGCTACAAAGAATGGACTTGTTCATGCTGATGGCAATTTAGAAGAATTCAGGGTGTTCAATCAGCCTGAAGGCTTAAGGGCCAGTTTGCTTAAAAGTGGATTATCAAGAATCGGAGACTATTTATATATAGGCTTGCCGAAAGGATTTACACGGGTCAATACAAAGGATTTACTGAAAGAGAAAGTAGAAGGAAAAATTCAAATCATTAAGTCAACTATCGATGGTGTTTCTATTGATGAAAGAGAAAATAGACAATTTGATCATGAGGAAAACAATTTTTTGGTCGCAGTCGCCACACCTAATTATCATGAAGCACGTCATGTTACAATAGCACATCGATTAGTCAATCATTCAGACGAATGGGAATACTCTGAGCCAGGTGAAAAGACATTTCGCTACAATAAGCTTTTGCCTGGCAATTACACCTTTGAGGTTAAGAGCAAATCACCAAGTACTAAATGGAGCTCGGTAGAATCAGAGCATTTTGTAATAGTAGCACCCTTTTGGAATAGAAATTGGTTTCGCATTCTAACTACACTTTTCGTTTTAGCCTTATTCTATCTTTTCTACCATTGGAATCTTAAGCGAAAGTTAAATGAAGAGAAGCTTAAGACGGAGATGGCAGAACTGGAAGGACAGGCATTAAGAGCCCAAATGAATCCTCATTTTATTTTCAATTCTTTGAACAGTATTAAGTCTCTAGTGCTACTTGATCGTAAAAAAGAAGGGATAACTTATCTCACTAAGTTTAGTCGTATGGTACGTGAGATTTTATCTTTATCGAAAGAAAAGCAAATTTCATTGCAAAAGGAATTGGAGTTGCTTGGGATGTATTTGGATATGGAAAGTTTGCGCTTTCAGGGGAAATTTGAATATAAAATCAATGTGAATTCTGAAGTGAATACCTATCAAGTTATGGTGCCACCATTGCTCATTCAGCCCTTCGTTGAGAATTCCATTTGGCATGGATTGTTGCATAAGGAGGGTGATGCAAAGCTTGAAATTGATATTTGGGATAACGGCAAGACTCTACATGTCACAGTTAAGGATAACGGCATAGGAAGGAAGGCAGCGAAACAAATAAAATCAAAAAAATCACTTTATAATAAAACATCAGAAGGCTTAAGTCTCAGTCTGAATCGGATGAATTTGATTTCTGAACATGCAGAAATCAAGATAGAAGATCTTTACGATGAAGAAAAGTCTTCTGGAACCTTGGTGACCCTTAAAATACCGCTTCAATATGAGTGAAAACATTAGAGCGATTCTTATAGATGATGAGCCATTCTGTACTGCGGGTTTGGTTATTGAACTTGAGTCGACTTGTCCTGAAGTAGAAGTTATTGCCATCTGTAACTCTGCAAAGGATGGTCTTCAGCAAATTAAAATGTTAGATCCAGATGTAGTTTTTCTGGATATAGAAATGCCCTGGATGAATGGGTTTGAGTTAATTGAACTTCTACAGCCGATTGATTTCGAAATTATCTTTATTACTGCTTATAACCAATTTGCTGTTAAGGCTTTTCGCTTGAGTGCTGTGGATTATTTGATGAAGCCTATAGATACGAGTTTGCTTCGTGAAGCTGTAGATAGGTTAGAAGGAAGAAAGGCAGGCAAACTTGTACGACAGCAAAAAATATCTCAGCTTCTGTCTAACATAAAATCTCCGATCTCAAGTAAGCCCAAAATATCAGTACCAAATAGTGATGGTCTTGATTTGATTTCGATAGACGAGATCATCTACTGTAAGGCAAGCAGCAGCTATACGGAAATCATTTTATCAGATGGTAATACGAAACTGGTTAGTCGTGTACTTAAGGATATCTCTTTTCAATTGGAGTCTTTTAATTTTTTAAGAATTCATCAAAGCTATTTAATCAATATGGAACATTTAAAGAGCTTTCATCGCAGTGAAGGTGGCTTTGTTGAAATGATTAATGGGGATAAATTTCCAGTTTCAAGAGGACGAAAGCAAGAATTGATCAATAGATTAAAATAGCAAAGTGGGATGATGCTTACCGCACATTGATGCCATAGGTTACGGCTATTGCATTTTAAGAGATAGATGTCGTGTTGTCGTTAAAGTTTTTATGGTATGTTTCTAACCTTTGATGAACATCCCCTAATTACCTATTAGATGATAGGAAAAGTAAGGAAAATCACATGAGTTCATTAGGTAGCTATTTGTTAAAAAGTGCGTAAATAGCTCAATCAGATAATTCTTAATGCTTGTTATGATGATATGCATATAGTTGATTCTACCCGTACTTATGTGACTCTTTTATGTACATTTGACCCTTCGAAAAGCAGAGTTCACATCAAGATCGTGCTTGATACCCATGTTTACCAGTATATATGGGTATAAATGATGTTTTCAAGGTGTGTATCATAATTTAAGATGAAGTAATGAATGTAGAAAAGTCAAAAGGAAAGTTAGGTATTCTCGTACCAGGAATGGGTGCTGTAGGCACTACTTTAATAGCTGGAGTATTTGCCATAAACAAAGGCTTATCTAAGCCGATTGGTTCGCTTACTCAGATGGGAAGAATACGCATCGGAAAGAGGGATGTAGATAATAAGCCCTTAATCAAAGAGGTTGTCGATATTCATGCATTAGAAGATGTTGTCTTTGGTGGATGGGATGTTTTTGAAGATAATGTCTATGAATCAGCTGTTCACGCTGAGGTTATTGATAAGAATATGCTCGACGAATTGAAGCCAGAGCTTGAGAAAATTAAGCCTATGAAGGCGGTTTTTGACAAAAGCTATGCTAAGCGACTCGAAGGAACTCATATTAAGCAAGGAGGGACCAAAATGGATCTCGCTGAAGCGCTTATGGAGGATATCCGCCAGTTTAAAGAGACTAATGGGTGTGATCGATTAGCCATGATATGGTGTGGATCTACAGAAATATACATTGAAGAAGGAGATGTTCATCAATCAGTAGCAGCACTTGAAGAAGGATTGAGAACTAATCATAAGGACATTCCGCCAAGTATGATATATACTTATGCTGCGGTTAAGATGGGGATCCCTTATGCCAATGGTGCTCCTAACTTGTCATGTGATATACCAGCTATCTTAGAGCTTGCTGAACAAACGCAGACGCCAGTTGCAGGAAAGGATTTCAAGACGGGACAGACCTTGATGAAGACTATACTTGCGCCAGGACTGAAGTGTCGTGCTTTAGGTATCAGCGGTTGGTTCTCGACTAATATCTTAGGAAACCGTGATGGTGAAGTACTGGATGATCCAGACAACTTCAAAACGAAGGAGATCTCTAAGCTAAGTGTATTGGAAGATATACTTGAGCCAGAGAAGAATCCTGATCTATATAAAGACTTATACCACAAGGTAAGAATCAACTACTACCCGCCACGTGGAGACAACAAAGAAGGCTGGGATAACATCGACATCTTTGGATGGATGAACTACCCAATGCAAATCAAGATTGACTTCTTATGTAAGGATTCTATCCTTGCAGCACCGCTTGCTTTGGACTTGGTATTGTTCCTTGATCTTGCGAAGAGAGCTGGGATGAGTGGTATCCAAGAGTGGCTATCATTCTATCTTAAGTCGCCTCAAGCACCTAAAGGTGTTAAGCCGATGCATGACATCTTTAAGCAGCAGATCAAGTTAGAGAATACAATCAGATACATCGGAGGAGAAGAGTTGATTACACATTTAGGACAGGACTACTAAGAGTAATTTCAATCGACGTCGCTTTCGCAAATAGCAGCGCAATTGAATCTGATATAGTAATAATAATATAATGGCGGTTTGGGTATGTACCCTAACCGCCATTATTATAATATGTTTTATGACTTCTATTTAATGCTAAGTTACTTCACTGCCTGAAGCAACTTGGCTTGCATCAAGCATTACTTAACACCTTCCTGCTCTTCGTAAATATCAACCCCAAGAAAATAACAACCACAGCCCCTGATATACCTGTAAGTATCATCGAGTCATCTATGTGCTTCACTATTAAAGCGATGAAAGCCCAGACCACTACGCTTGCATAAGCGGCATCGCGATATTTCCAAAATACTGTCCCAGCGACAAGACTTACAACAGGCAGAATAATGATGGCCCAAGTCAACTCTGATATGCCCCAACCATCCCACTTATAAAATGCTAAGACAGTACTCACGTTGAGCGCTGTCGCCAAGGTGATCCAGGCAAAGTAAATACTAAAGACCATTCTTTCTAACCAGTAGTTGAGGTCAGGATACTCTTTGTCAATAGCAATGAGTAGTTCATTGATTTTATATAAAGTCAGTAGCATAATTGCAATAACACCAAGGCAGATCAACTGCCAATCATAGGATGCACAGATCAACCAAAGACCGTTACAGATCACGTTCAATGCATACCAGACATGTACTTGCTTCCACAACGGATGACCTTCTCTACGGATGAAGAATTGATAGATTGGAAAGGCGATGATGCCTATGTATATGATCGACCATATCGCAAATGCATACCCAGCTGGTACTATCAGTGGAGATTCAAAGTTGCTGCTTTGGCCCACTGGATTGCTACCCATCAGACCTGCTTGTGTCAGATAGTACATTCCCATCATGATGAGCATTGCCCCAAGAGAGAAGAGTATCGAGGTGCTGAGGTTAATAGTTTTGACTTTCATATAAATACTAATGTAATTGAATTGTCTTAGTTCATAAGCATGTCGCCATGAAGTCAGATGAAGCGTAAAATGATGGCTAATTCTTCATAGCTATTTCAGTTTTGTAAATTATGATTCAAAGTATTGATTAACTAAACTAACTGTGTTATGAATTCTACTGTGATTATGGTCCTACGCATACTATTAGGGCTCTTTCTTTTGATATTTGGTATTAATAAGTTTGCGGGTTTCATGGAGATGCCTGCCATTCCTGGGGATGGAGGAACACTCATGGGCATCTATGCGACTTCAGGTTTTATGAGCATTATAGGTGCTCTTGAGATCATTGCGGGGCTTGCTCTTTTGGCAGGGAAGTATGTGCCTCTTGCATTGACTTTCAGTGTAGCGATTATGTTCAATGCTGCCGTCTTTCATGCGCTACATGCTATGGGAGGCATAGGTGGAGCAGTGGTTGGATTGCTCTTGTCACTCGCCTTGGTTTATGCTTACAAGGATAGATTTAAGAGTCTATTAAGTGCATAGCTGAAGTACAATTTAGCTCTTGACCTTCTCTTAATTCGCACTTTCATTAAGTGGCGTTTCGTAGTCGTCAGGATTTAGGGAAGTGATCCAGTCTGAGATCAGTGCAACTCCTTCGTCATGAACCATGCGTCTACCGACTTCGGGCATCATGGCGCCAGGGTTGTCTGATTTCATGCGATAGATCATAATAGATGATTCCGGATCACCCGGAACGATGGAATAGGTATGTCCACCAGTACCTGCACCAGCTGATACAGTTGCCTTATAAACACCAAGTGTGAGATCAGGTTTAGAACCTGCAAGGAGCGTTAATCCTGAAGTATTGGCTGCGCCATCAGGATTGTGACAATGCCCACAATTCATATCAAGATAGGCTAATGACCTGTCTTGTAGATTATGATTTTCAGAGTCTTCCCAGTTTGCGACGCTTGGGACATCTGGATGATTCATAAGCCCTGTAAGATATCCTGTGGATTTCCATTTTTCTAATTGATTCAAGGTGCCATCTACATATGCGAAGTCTTTGTTTAGATTTCTCGCTTTCGGTCCGATGGGCAATAGTTTGTTTTTATAAGCATGACAGCCCTTGCACTGATTTTTGTTAGGTATGATATAAGGGACCGTTTCTGTTTCACCTTTCTTATTGATCCAGCTGATATCTTTGATATCTCCTACTAGTTCAAATACTGCGTCTGTCTGCTCATCATTCCAGATATATCCATAAGCATCCCACTCATCTCCACGGTTCACTAAGAGTCTTGTTTCTATGATTTTTCTACCTTTAGAAAGATCGCGCTCATCATGATTGTAAAAGAAGTTTTTAATTAAGATGGCCCCTTTCGGAAAATCTAATACATGATCAGTTGTATACGATGCACTTGTCCCTTCAGGCATCCAAACAAATCTCTCTTTATGGGCATAATCTGAAAAGAGTGGGGTAGTCACATCATAAGGCAACACTCGATCTGCAGGCGCAAGCGACGCAAGCTCACCTTTGAAAAAATTATAATCAGATAGTTTTTCGAGTGGTTCGGATGGAACCACTATACCTGTCTTGTTAATCTGACATTGAGATAAGATGAGCACTAAGCATAAGCTTGATACACTCAATAAATATTTAGTCATTTAAAAATCTGGTGTAAAGGTTGTCTTGGGATATACCGTTGATTCTAATTACTTCTTAATTTTCAATTATCTACTTACTACTATCAGTTACTCGCTAACCAAGCATCATGATCTTTTGTATCGAAGATCGGAAGACTACAATCAAACTTGCTGATATCATGATCTAAGTTCTTCATCAAGTCTGCTGGTTCCATACCCATTCCTGCATTAAGATTTACGAAGGTGATATCACCATTGTCTGTAAAGCAGTATGAAGTAGGATTTCCATTTTTACTTTCACTACCTGGCTTATAAATACCATCAACAACGATGTCATAGTACTTGCCACCTAAGACCCCTGTGATGAGCTTGCCATAGTCGGTAGTCATATCTGCAGGTTCTGATGCCCCTCCTATGATCTGATTGTCATGTATCTGAACATTAGTGGAGTAAGGATCAAAATCTTTAGATTCAAAAGGAACTCCTGTGAATAACCAACTATTGATGGCGATGCCAAGTGTCTTATGTCCTTTTATAATATTGTCATGTATGTCGATATTAGAATGTGACATTACGATCATACCAGAACCAGGAGGTATCGTACTGACGACCATGCCTTTAGGAGCATAGTTTTCTCCGTTGTTATTTTCCATCACATTGTCATAGAATTTTATTCTATCACCGTTCGCTTGAGGAAGATCAGGCATATCAAATATCAACATGCCTCCAGTATTTCCTTTTGCTATGTTTTTATAAACTTCACCATTGACAGTATTTTCAATTTCTAATCCTGCTACATTATCATGTACATAGTTGTTTCGTACAACTACATTGGTCGATTGGCCTACGTAGATGCCAGCATCCATGGCGAATGAAGCTTCACATTCTTCCATTAAGACATTGGTACAACTAACAGGGTAGAGGCCGTAAGCGCCATTCTCTGGACTCTTGCCATGTGTCCATGTCGTCTCCAGATCTCTCATGATGACATTAGTACATCCTTGCACTTTGATGGCATCTCCTTTAGAATCTGCAATTGTAAAACCTTCCAGCGTGATGCCTACAACATTCTTGATCAACAGTCCTTCAGCTCCTTCGATCTGACCGTCAAATGAAAGAATCGTCTTTCCTTTTCCAGCACCTTTGATCGTTATATCAGGTGTATCGTTTAGTGATAAGCTTCGCTTAAAGTCAAATGTACCAGGTGGTAAGATGAATGAGTCTCCAGCCTTAGCAGTGATAAGCTTTTTCTGAAATTCAGCTTGTAGATTCTCTACTGTCAGTTGATGTGAACTGGAAGGCTTACATGAAACCAAGAAGCAGATGCTTGCAGCAAAGAGAATAAGAATATGGTTTGAAAATTTCACGATTTAGTATTTAAGTTTTTAACTGAATATCTCTTTTGTCAAAACGAACAATTACGATTAGAAATTATAAAGTACTCTTGCCGTGACACGTCTTCCGATCTTCGGAAAGCCTGGCAATGCTCTAAACTCATTATTAAACAAATTAGTTGCAGAAGCTTCTAAGGTAAGACCATTTTCGAAACCATACCCAGTAGAAACATCCACTAGAGATCTTGCATCTATCTTTCCTGGGAAAGTAGAATTGTTAGAAGTATATGCCTGATCCCACTGATAGGATACACTTCCCTTCATGCCTAACTCAGCACCATAACTGACTCCCGTTCGTAATTTGTTTTGTGGAAAGTTAAGATCTCCAGGAACTCCTGTAGGGCGGTTAAACCAAGTGTAGTTAGCAAAAGCAGTCAGCTTATCAGTGAAGTAGTACTTCGTATGTATCTCAAATCCCCAGTCATCACTGATGCCATCAGCATTTCTAGTAGGATAACCGAAAGCTAAGTTGGGCAATCCAGTATCAGGAACTTGATCAGATTCAACGATACCATGGAACGGCAATCCTGCAGCAGTTAAGGCATCTAAGAACCCTTGTCCGCCTTGTGCATAGGCACCATTTAGTAGTGCACCGATCTGTCCCGCCACTGCTGCTGCTGTTTGAGCATCGAAGCCGTTCTGCATGAGCGCACCTTCTATAAGTGGTTGATAAGTACTCTGTACGGCATTACCAAGATCTTGTGGAAGGCTGAGCATAGTGATGATCGGACTCACTTGCGAGAATCCACCTGCACGTGTTCTTCTAAAGTAGTAGACATCAAACCCAGCAGCAAATTTCTCCCAGAAGAGTCCCTTGTATCCAACTTCAAATGCGGATAATTGAGAGATCAATATTGTAGGGTTAGTCTCGGGGAGTAATTCTGCTCCACCAAGATCTGTACTCGCGATGCCACTTGAGAAGCCGTCCACACTTCCATTTTGTAATAAGTTCACAAGTATCGGTACAAGAGGAGCTATGTTAGGGTCTTGTGATCCTAATGCTTCTATACCTGCTATCACATCATTGTTCACTGCTCCGTATGCAGCTGCCAGCGGAAATCCTGCTCCAAAAGGAGTCGCAGGAACACCTGGTATCAACCAAGTGATCATCGGGTCGTCAAATGTCTGAGGTCTGATACCTCCCATATTCCACACATTAAAGACCGGTGTGGTTTGTACTGGAAGATCGAAGTAAATATCGGACGCCGGTATAGGGTTAGCAGCTCTGTTATAACTTAATCTAATTGAATTAAACTGATTCGGTTTGTAAACAAGAGCTGCTCTCGGAGAGAATGTCTTTTCGTCTGTAAAATTGTATCCGTCGTATCTACCCGCAAGAAACAAGTCGAACTTATCGCCAAATTTCATTTTTGATTGCAGGTATCCTCCATATATTCTATAATCATCATTGTCCTCATTTCTACCATAGACATGATTTTCAGTATTTGCTGTAGCGTCTCTAAAATCAAAACCTGTTGTCCATTCAGCATTTAGAAATGAAGGCGTTGTAAAGCTGTATTGTACTTGTGCTTCGAAGTGGGTTCTTTCTAACGGGACAATTAATCCAGTTCTATTTAGATAAACTGGATTTTCATCATTTCCTCCATCATTTTTGATATAGTAAGTCTGCGCAAATAATCCTTTGTGATTCAATCTCACTTGTCCCCACATTTCATTTGATGCTGTAAAGCCTTCACCAAGATCATTGTAGAAAATAGAACTTCCTGCATTCCATCCTCCTGAACCTACGATCGTTGTATTATCATCTGGCTTGAAGTGTAGCTGTCCATTCACTGCTGCTGCCCAATAATCTGGATCTTGAGTTTTCCCCGGAGTGAAAAGCAATGGTCCATCCTGTTGAGGATCTACATAACCTCCAGAAGTCACAAATCCTCTGCTCACTGTTTCTTGAAAATTGTTGAGTACTATCTGATCATCTGGATCTTCTGGATCCAAAGCAAAGTCAGTTCCACTGCCGTATCTCGCATTGATCTTGTATCCAAAGTTTCGCTTCTCATTATGTCCAGCATGTCTCACCGCTGCCTTGAATGTATTGAGCTCTCCATATATCAACTCAACTGTTGTGCCTGGGTGTCTGAATGGATCTTTAGATATAAAGTGAACGACTCCTGAAGTTACGTCTGGTCCGTATAAGGCAGATCCAGGACCAAGCACTACCTCTATTCTTTCGAGATCTATATTGTTAATTGGAGAGTTTTGAGAATCAAATAACTCGAGCCCTGGAGATATCAGTGATCGATAATCAAGCATTGGGAATACGTCAGTAGAAAAGACGCCACTACTTCCTCTCAAAGCCAGGTTGATCCTTTGTCCAGTCTGCTGTTGTAGCTCTACACCCGGAGTATTGATAAGCGCTCTTATGGGTGTGACGGAACCACCAGAGGCTGATACTTCCCTTGCACTGATCACAGATACAGCGGCAGGAGCTTCCATTAATTTTTCCGCCTTTCTCGAAGCTGATATGATAACCTCATCTGCTAAGAGTGTTCCAGCTTCAAGCGAAATATTGTGAGGGCCACCATTAGTAGCTATAAACTGAAAAGTTGCATATCCTACAAAAGATATATCAAGTGTAAGCGGAAAGTCTTGGGCTGTCATCAATTCAAAAGAACCATCGAGGTCAGTAGTTGTTCCATCCGATGTTCCGCTGACGATGACATTGGCTCCGATCAACGGTTCATTGGTATCGGATCCAAGTATTATTCCTTCGACCTTGCTCTGTCCTGATAGGTTTTGCAGCAGGAAAAGCATGCTGATCAATCCTGTAAGTAGTAGTTGTTTCATATCAATATGTTGTATGTCTCTAATTACTAAGAATTAATAGTTCGCTTTGGATTCCCCTTTCATTTGGGGTGAAAATCGCTTATTTGGGGTGAAAGTAACTCACTTATCGGGATGTTAGGTGCCTTCTAATACAGGCACCTTAGCCTCAAATTGATGTCTGTAAGTAGCAGATACAGGAAATACCAATTCTTCCATATGCTCCATCCTAAGCTCTAATTTTGAGCCTATTCGATTTACGATTCTGATCTTCTGTTGGTTGACGATATAGGATCTATGAGTCCTTACGAGATCGGCATGCTCTATCTTCTCTTCTATTTGCTTTAAGCGAGTTCGAATCAACTTCTTATGGACTTCATTCTGATCGTAGTAGTAAACCTCCACATAGTTATCAGCTGCTTTCATGAATATGATGCTGCCAGCTTTCAAGGTGATGGCTGATTTGTCATTTTCATCCGAAAGAGTAATATGCTCTGGGGAAAGCAGCCGCTCTTGCTGTGCAGGCGAGTCAACTTCTTTCTTGCCTTTAAACAATGCAATCATCAGACATGAGATAGTGTAAGGTACTAAAGCAAGTATAATGGCAAATCTCGAAGTGAGCATGAATTCATCCCAGAAGGGAAGCCCTCTTTCACCAAAGACAAGAAAGATGATGATACATATCAAGGCAAACTCAAATGATGTCCAGAGTAAATAACTACCGACCTTAAATGCTCTAAGGTTGAAGAGCGGTCTCAGGATGATCTGTGTCAGTATAAGAGTAGAGGCGCCTACTATCCCTGCACTATATATCGTCAGCGCATTTCCCAGTTGGGTATTAATCTTAAAGGAAGAGATGCCAAGCGGGTCATAGACTAAGATGAATGCG
>CALHUZ010000092.1 GCA_938039305.1 uncultured Saprospiraceae bacterium | reverse complement strand
GTGACGTATACGATTACAGTTTATAATCAAGGCACACTTCCTGCGGATAGCATTGAGATCACAGATTATGTTCCATCTGACATGACGAATGTTGATCCAGATTGGACTGGCAACAGCTATTACATTGGAGCATTATCAGGTGGCAATAGTGTAAGTGTAGATATAGATCTAAGAATCGATCCATCATTTACAGGCATGTCGATCACCAATACAGCGGAGATTACTGCTGCCATTGGAGGAGTAGACGAAGACAGTACGCCTGGAGATAATTCAGGAACTGCACCAGAGACTGGAAGCAACGACGATGTTGATGATGAAGCACCAGGAACGCCAGGTGTAGTTGATAATTCATCAGACGAAGATGATTTTGATTTGGAAACAATTGAAATCTTACAGGACTTTGATTTGGCCTTGGTGAAAAGTGTTTCAACTTCTGGGCCATACGATCCAGGCGACACCGTGACTTATACGATTACTGTTTATAATCAAGGTTCGCTTGCTGCTGATAGTGTTGTGATTCAAGACTACGTGCCTATAGGTATGACGATGGTCGATGCTGATTGGTCTGGGTTTACATTCTTCATAGGTTCGATAGCAGCGGGAGATAGTATGATCGTAGATGTTGATCTGCGTATTAATCCAGGATTCTCGGGCACCTCACTTGTGAATAGTGCAGAAATTATAAGCGCAACAGGTGGAGTAGATGAAGATAGTACTCCGGGTGATAATGATATGACTCCTCCTGAAGTTAATTCCGATGATGATATAGATGATGAAGCATCAGGAACGCCAGGGACTTCAGATAATTCTCTGGATGAAGATGACTTTGATCTTGCAATTGTGGTTGTTAACCAAGTCTATGACTTGGCATTGACGAAGGGCTTGCATTTTCCAGGACCATTTGTCCCAGGTGATCCTATCAGTTATCGTTTGACAATTGAAAATCAGGGAACATTAATTGCAAATAATGTTCAAATAACTGATTTCGCAGATTCTAATTTATTTTATATCGGAAGTGATGCTGAGGCAAGAACAAACGTGACAGAACTTCCTGGGATGATCTACGAGATAGGAAGTTTAGCTCCACTTGCATCTCAGATTTTAGTGGTGACATTTAGAATACCGGAAGGTTTGCAGGATACTAGTGTCTTTAATAATGCAGCTATCACATTAGACGATGGAGTAGATGTCGATAGTAATCCTGATACAGGGGATGATATTGATGAAGATGGCGATGGAAATGGCGATGATGACGATGAGGACGGAATAGTCGTAAGTCTTGTTCAATCTTATGACCTCGCAATTGACAAGACACTTTTAACTACAGGGAAGATTGAAGCAGGTGATATGATTCAGTTTGAAGTGGTCGTCACGAATGAAGGAACAGTCGATGCAAACAATATAGAAGTAACAGAGCGACCAGATGCTAACTTGACTTTTGTGTCAAGCGATGCCGATGACAATCCTAACGTTACCGCTATTTCTAATAACACATTTGCAATAGCGTCATTAGGTTATGGTGACTCAGAAAGTATCACATTGACATATCAGATCTCAAGCGCATTCGAAGGTGCTGTGCTAACTAATGATGTAGAGATTACAGCAGATGACGGTGATGATATCGATAGCGATCCTGATACTGGAGATCAAGTAGATGAGGATGATAATGGTTCAGCAGATGACGATGACGAAGATCATGTTGATATCCCAATTCAGCAAGTATTTGACCTTGCCATTGAAAAGAGGCTATTGACTCAAGTAGATCTTTTGCCAGGGGATACAGTGACTTTTGAGATTCAAGTTATAAATGAAGGTTCGCTTACTGCAAATCAGACATACTTCCAGGATTACTCACCTGTGGATCTTATTTACGTCAGTGATAATTCAAGTGCAAATGCAAATGTTATAAATCTCGGGAATGAAATATTTGAAGTGTTAAGCTTGGCACCGGGTAATTCTGAAATTTTAGAATTGACTTATCGTATAGCTAACGACTTCAGTGGATCTTCCTTGCTAAACGAAGTGCGTATCATATCAGACACGGGTGATGATATAGACAGTGATCCTGATACGGATCAGACAGTTGATGAAGATGGAGATGGAAGTGGTGATGATGACGATGAGGATCAAGTAGAGATTCCAGTTCAGTTTGACTATGATCTTTCAGTTGACAAGATGGCTATGCAAACAGAGCCACTAAGGCATGGTGATCAGGTAGTGTTTAAGTTAGTAGTGACTAATGAAGGGACACAACCTGCTGCTGATATAGAAATAACAGATACTCCGGATCCATACCTAATTTATGAAGGTAGCGATGCAGGGACTAATTCAAATGTAGAAGAGATTGATGATCTGATATTCTCAGTTGGGAGTTTAGCTCCAGGTGAGTCTGATACAGTTGTAGTCATCTTTATGCTGGAAGAAGGTTATCAGGATACAGTTATCTCTAACGCTGTGGCTATTACAGCTGATGATGGACGTGATGTGGATAGCGACCCAGATACGGGTGTTTCGGTTGATGAAGATGGAGATGGAAATGGCGATGACGACGATGAAGCTGAAGCTGAAGTTTCAGTTTATCAGTTCTTTGATTTAGCATTGATTCAGACATTATCATCTGAAGGGCCTTTTGCCCCAGGTGACTCTGTTACATTTGACATTACCATATTTAATCAAGGAACACTTAATGCCGCTAACATTCAACTAACAGATTATATACCTGAAGGATTTACGTTAAGTGATTCTGAATGGATGGAGTTAGATAGCATCGCTAATTTGATTCTTACACTTGACTCTTTGATGGCTGGGGATAGTATCACTTTAGATATAACCTTTACAATTGATCTTGATTTTACAGGAGATGTGATCGTTAACAATGTTGAAATAAGCGGCGTAGATGGTGGAGTGGATATAGATTCTAATCCTGATGGTAACAATGACGACTCATTAGGAGGTGACAATGTAACTGACAATGTCAATGGGGATGAAGATGACGCTGACCCTGCAGGGATCGTGATTATTTCATGTGATCCACTTGATGCACCTGCATTTGACGCTGCCTGTAGTCAAGTCATTTCTAGTGATGTACTATTTGTAATTGACAATTCTCAAAGTATAGATAGTTTAGAATATGAACAGTTTGAGCAGATCATCGTAGCTAGTATACAAAAGGTACAATGCGAATGTCCATTGGCGAGAGTAGCAGTGCTTCACTATGGTGGTGCATTTGGAGCAGAGACATATTTAGAATACAACTTCAATAATGGTGGTATCATCAAAGTAGATCGACAGTTCTGTACGGAGCGTAATTCAAGTGGAAATTGTAATGAAGGTGGAGATGATTTGAATGCGGCTATCGGAGATGTAGTGACATATCTGCAAGATGGTACACTTGTTACTGATGCAATGAATAATTTTTCAGTTGTAATATTTACTGATGCATTTGGCTTTGATGACAATTGCTCATTTGTTAATTGTTCAGTGATTAGACCATATGACAATATTGATATTCTAAAAGCTGATTATGATGCAAGTGTGACAGTGATTGGTGCATCGGAGCAAGCTGAAGAAATTCTTTTAGCACTGTATGCTTCACCTGGTGGTTCATACAATGGTGGCTTATTTGAAAATGATTGTGACGCCACTTTTGATGGTTGTGAGCTTCCGCGTAAATATGTAGGAGTAGAATTCGATGATGATGCACAGGCTATAGCAGATAGTATCTTTGGATGTATCTCCTGTCAGCCAGTTGTAATGTCCAATGTTTTATTAGATGCGATTGTAGATCAAGAGATATGCTATAACCTTGGAGAACAGGCGACTCTTAGTGCAGATGTTATGATGGGGCTTCCTCCTTATAATTATAGATGGAGTGAAGGACTTGGAAATAAAGTAACACATCAAGTGGCACCGACAACTGATATGACATACTACGTCACTGTCACAGATGCTAACGGATGTATCGGTATAGATTCTGTGACTGTTATCTCAGAATTTTGCAATGACTGTTTTGCAGAGGCAGGGACACCTTTACCTGCAATTGAGACTTGTTACGATGCTAAAAGTGGAGGACTCATATCGACAGAAAGGAATGAAGGAGTCTTTATACCTACTGGGTATGACGAAGTCTTTATCCTAACGGATTCTAATCTCGTCATCATAGATTATTCTATAGGCCCAAGAGTGTTCTTAGTAGATGATCCTGGAAATTATAGAGTTCATACTTTGATAGCGGATGTGGATCATCCTCAAAGTCCAGATTTCCTTGATCTTGATATCATAGAAGCGGGAACTTCGAGTTTGTTTATTGTCGCTAATTGCATAACAGATCATAACATATGTGCGTCTTTCGATTTAAAAGGGAGATATCACACGATACTCAGTGAGAATCATATGATGTGCATGTTAGTTGAAAATACAATCTTCTTATGTTGGGATGGACTTGATAATGATGGAGATGGTCTTGTAGATTGTGCAGACCCAGAATGTCAAGATTTTTCAATTTGTGCTGAAAGCTCATTTTTAGCATGTCATGATCTTTTTGATAATGACAATGACGGATTACTGGATTGTGACGACCCAGATTGTCATCAGTTTAATATTTGTTTTGAACAAGAAGAAAACTGTTCGGATGGCATAGATAATGATGGAGATGGCTTAATAGATTGTTTAGACGATAGCTGCTTTTCTTCTAGCAGCTGCTTTGAAAACAGCCCAGTTACCTGTGTAGATGGCATTGATAACGATAGAGACGGATTAGTTGATTGTCAAGAAGCTTCTTGCCAACGATTTATAGTTTGTTCAGAATATGATTTAGCGGCTTGTACAGATGGGCTGGATAATGATTTCGATGGCCTAATAGATTGTGCTGATAGGGATTGTCAACAACTCCTTACTAATATATGTGCACCAAGTGAGTCTTCTTTGGCTCTATGTGGCGATGGTATTGACAATGATGGTGATGGGCTCATGGATTGTGAGGATGGCGATTGTGGCTTTTTAGCCTTGAAAGCCCTTGAAAACAACTTACAAGATCACTATAGAATCGTTGGAGCATCTTGTCCCTTTAATGACAACGGTTCATTAGAAATAATTGGATTATTGGCTAATACATCTTACCAGATAAGATTAGACGACCGAACTATTTCTCAAGACTACATTTTTAATA
>CALHUZ010000091.1 GCA_938039305.1 uncultured Saprospiraceae bacterium | reverse complement strand
CGATCCAGAGATAAACTGATCACACTCCGTAACAGTTTTAAATCTAAAGGACACTTTATTACTATCAACTGTTGCGTTAGCAGCACTAACTCCTTCTAATCCATTGATATCTATATATGTGCTCCAATCTGCAACATCTGTGTACATAAATGTTCGTCCATTGATACTATCTGGATTTGGAATATCTGTCCATGTTCCAAAGTTATTAGGGCCTCCTGGGTATGCCACTTGCCAAGATCCATCAACTGGGTCAAGTCCTGCTGGCAATCCAAACTCTGGAATCAGATCTAACAACACTAATTGTTTTACATTCTTTACCAATACATTAAAGGTTACTGTATCACATAATTCTGGTGTCGCAGGTGTAGGAGAATCAAAAAATTCTGTTTGTAATCCTACTTCTCCAAAAATGTATGTATAGCATGTCTCTGATCCACCACATCCTCCGGAGCCAGATAAAACTGCTTTGATCTCTGCTGGTGCACAACCTGATACTGCCCCTACACATATCTTTGGCGGAAGAGCTCCTTGCTCTGGACAGAACAGAAGAGTTGTACCTACGTAAATTGTATCACACTCCCCTACGACTAATGAGTCTCTCGGTAAAGTGACACTGTATATTTTATGAACGCCATCATCAGAAATTTCTGTTGATGTCAAAGGCATCGTCTTGCCAGCATCAGCGTATGCATCTACAAACCTTACCATAGAAGGAACCTTCACTGAAGCAGTAACGCCTACTGCAGTATCATCAGGATCAGGATTGCAAATTGCAATTGTCTGTACTTCTTCACTCACTGCTGGAGCATCCGAAGCCAATAGCACACCATCTAAATTTGTCGTTGAAACAGGTACTACTGGATCTCTATTGTCTTGTAAAAGAAAGACACCCGAAGTCCTATCATACTTTGTATATAAGGTATCATTAAAGCCTAATTCATTGAAATAATTCTGGCCTTGTGTTAATCCAAGTTCATCACAAATACTATTGCCTAATTGCGCATCTGTATTCATGTTACAAATAAACTCGCGATCATCAGCGCCATGAGTAAGCTGATTATAATACGTCCAATCGTAGACTAATTCATAGTCTAATATCCCTTCGATATTGGCCGGGCAAATCATACAAAGATTATAAGACAATCTCAATGTATCACAATTGCCAAGTCCAAATCCTAAAGATGGAGCTCCGCTTTCTTTTAGATTAAATATCACTTTCCCGATATTGCCTGTATCGACGGCACATACATCATCTGAATAACCAGATACGGGAGAACAAAACATATTGTCTATTGTATCTACTTGCATTTGATATGTCACACCATTGAGAGTGACTTCAGCTCCAGCACAATAAGCTAGCGGTGCACGTATCAAGGCATCAACATCTAAAAGATCTATGAATGGCCTATATTCTTTTGTGAACCATGGATCACCATCAGGGCCTGGAAGGTCTTGAATTGTAAATTCATGTGTGACCATTCCGCCACAATCATCAAGATCCATTTTCGTCACTGCATCTAATTCTCCTGGGCAATCAAAAGAGATTAGCCCAAACTCTGCACAAACTCCCCCTACATATGTTCCACAATAGGCATCGTCTCCAGCTATTAAGTCATGTTCATAAACAGAGAATTGGGGATAAATTCTTGCAATATTATGGGCTGGCATAGTCGCCAGTCCTAATTTTTTAAGAGCCTCTCTTCTTGGGTTCTTAATCAATGGTACTCTCCACTTAAAGTGAATGGTATCACCCACACCAATGTTATGCGTTGCAATTACTTGATCTAAGCAATCATCACCTGAAAAATTAGCGTTAGTTCCTCCGCATGCCTCAACCTTATCATAATTCCAGAGATAAAAACCTACCCAGTTATTATCCCACCAATCTACACTTGAATTAAGGCTGGCATTATCAATCAATGAAGTTCCACCAGTAAATGGAGTCTCTCCAAATCTATTCCATACTCCTCCTAAGGAAGTTATATTATCTGTCTGACAATTAGCAAGCGCTCCCAAATCGACATCGTCTCTTGAGCCATCGCCACCTTCTTGAGAGACAGAAAACTCATCTAAGATCGAATGATCTCCATCCAAACTTAAGTCTAAAGTCTCATGCTCAGCAGCCGCTAAAGACGCACTACTATATAAACTCCAAGTGATATACCATCTATTCAAATTTTGTAGTGCGGCTTCATCCAAAATCACAAAATAATCCTCATGCATTAATGTATCTCCTGCGATAAACCTAGTAAGGTCAATTGAACCACCTGAATCAATTAGCGTCTCCGGTGTATGTCTAACAGTCATCTCTTTATCTACGTATCCTAGATTAGATCTTTGAGTTTTCACGTGTCTATTCTGCACAAGACATGTACAATCAGAACAATTAGGATCCGCTCTAAAAGTAGTAGTTCTACAAGCTTGAAGAATATCACAACCTCCAGCACAATCAGCACAGCTCGAAACAACTTGTTGCTTTGCAGTAAAATATCCAACTGGACTACATAAACAAGAGTCCATAGAGATTGAATACTTATAACATATACCAGAACCAGTATCTCCTTGATTTATAACTAGTAAGGCACTATTAAGACTTGTCGTATCATATGTCACGCTTCCTGTGACGGCTGTATATGTAGCTCCTGCATCAGTTGATATCATGGCTGATGAAGGAACTAACTCTATATCTTGAATAAACTTAGGATCTCCTTCAAAAAGAACTTCAAGTCTATTTGTTGCACCAGCAGGGCAATCGGAAATATTCTCTTTTACAAAATCATAACAGAATTCTACCTCAACTTGTGATGCCCCTGTTGATAATGGAGCTCCATCATTACTGTAAGTACCAAGATCGTAACCGAAAATACCTGTACTACCAAATTCTAATTCTGTTGGATTATAAACAGTATCTGGGCCATATACAAGATTGAAATCATCAGGTGCTGGGAAGTCTTTAAACGTATTGCCACAATTCGTATTAGCTTGTACATAAAACTGCACTGCATCACACATTATAGTGGCACAATCATTAGCTTGATCTAAGCCACAGACAACTCCAATTTCAACTATCGCCGAGATCGTTTCGCCTCCTTTTAAATCATCATAGAAACCATCCATGTCATGATCGGACAAGCCTAATCCAGCATTTGTATTTGTAGTTAAATCTATACTTATATCATCTCCTATCCATGCGTATGTAGAATCTGGAAGAGCTATTCCATTTACGGTTACGCCTATGACATCCAAATTTGGCTTATCACAAGTCTGAAAACCAAGTTTAACATCGGTATATGCATTTTGATCTGTATCTACATTTGGATTATTAAGCGAAATCATAACAGTTCCTGGTGTGCCACATATTTCAATTCCTCCAGCGTTGAGGCTAGCTGTTGCAATAGGCAATAAAGACCCCGTCGGCCGAACTCTTATAAAAGTAGTCTGAGATGTAGTTTGACAGATGTCTCCGTTACATCCATATCCTGCCTCATAGTTAAATGGAATATCTGCATTACTTGGACATTGGCCCATCACGAAACAAAACTCCATTGTTATTATTTCATTCGTATTCATTCTTCCATCAGAAGGATTCGCAAGTGAGTTCCCTGGGAAGTACCTACTATCTAAAGTGAAAGAAGTATTCATAGTTACACCATCATATACGGCGTCCAAAACCTCTGTTCCATTTGCAGTTATGCTATCCAACTCCAACTCTGCACCCAACTCCAGATTATTGATCTGAAAGTAAAAGCTATCTAAATATGAATTAAGACCATCTTGAGAAATTTTGACTTCTTGACAGAAATATCCTCCTATACTTGTAATCGTTAATTCTGGAGGAGAAAGTGGAGATAACATGTTGAGTATAGGAACATTTATAGAGCTATTAAGCTCTTTATCCAATTGATCCACCCCACTGCACTTATGAACCACACTGGCAGTATCTATAAATGTGAAATCATAGTTGTATTCCACAATTAGGTCTTCATCTTTATCAACGTCACAGGTAGTTTCCAAACCAATGTTGATTACAATCAAACTGTCTCCTTCAAAGCCAGAAATAACAAACTCTGGACAAGTGAGACTTGGATTGGAATTAGAAACTGAGGTGCCCCCAAATTGAGCAAACTCCCAACCTGAGTACTGAACCCCTTCTGGCAATGACAATTCTAAAGAAAATCCACGGACGGTGCCAGGGTCTCCGGTAAAGACTATTAAGGATAATGTATCTGAATCACCACATACCGTAAGATCATCCAGTTGAGGATATCCAGGAACATCTCGTAAATCAACAATTTCAATATCTGCACATTGAGCTTGAGCGGATGAAATCTGTAAGATTAAAAAAGCAGCAATCAGAAAAGTCGCTACAGAATGAGACAAAGAGCTAAGAATCTTGTCTGTGCAAAAAGCAGTAAACACTGTCATAATGATTATTTCTAGAGTTTTGATATTTCGATTCATTTAAGAATCAATCAAACTCAGGAGGGTTTGGACAGGTTTAAATCAGAATTTCTGTTAGAAATGCCTACAGAAATTCGAGGTATACAAGTTTGTTCGGAGGACGTCTTGTCTATTAGCTATACCTATTATTGGATTGTGCAAAGATAACTAAGCACTATGTACTGTATGCCATAACTCAGGCATTTAACTTAACGAATTATTTTAATATTTAAGTAATTGAATATCAGATACTAACATATAAATTTTTATAAATAAGATACAAGTCAGGAGCAAAGATATTTCTATCACTTCACGAAGCACCACATTTTCTAAAAAGGCGATATTCTCAAGGTTTAATACCAAGCAAATCAAACCCTCATTTTAAAAAACTAATTCAACTCTTCGACAATTATAAAATCAAATTCTCAGTAAACAGCAAGAGTCTTGACCACTTCAAGACTCTAAACATTTATGATATTATAACGTATGGCTTTTACTGTGAGATCGACCATATTTCTTGCGTTGAAACGCTCCATAAGGTTTTTCTTATGGGAAATAATGGTGTGACATGAAACAAAAAGCTGCTGTGCTATCTCTTTAACTGTAAGACCTTGACTTATCTTTTCCAGTACTTCAATCTCGCGTTTAGTCACGCTAATTAGAAACAAATCTTTAACCTCTTGAGAACTCTCTATCTCTTCAATGAAATCCACTACCATCGTTATAATATTATTGAATTTGACCTTCAGACTGCTTATAACAGTCTATTGAATAATCTCTCAACTCACAATTCGAGTTGAATCTTCAGATGGTATAACTGGTAAATCAAGTCGCACAAAGCGAATAAAGTTGGATTGGGAAATCCAATGGTGACGCGGAGTCAAAAGGATATTAGAACTAAGGAGATATCCGATTGTACCACAAAGTATGCAGAAGATCTGCTAACAATAGTCATATTAGCATTATTTAACATATATAGGATTAACATATGGATGCTAACATCAATCGTTAAACCTCTAAACCAACATAACTTTAAATCAAGCTAC
>CALHUZ010000090.1 GCA_938039305.1 uncultured Saprospiraceae bacterium | reverse complement strand
ATTCCAGCTGGCTTTTCCAAGTTTATAATCTCTTCTAAGTGCTCCCAGTATACAGGCTCAAAGTAAAGCTTATCAGCCATGTCAAAGTCTGTAGATACAGTCTCAGGATTACAATTGACCATGATGGCTTCGTAGCCTTCTTCTTTCAATGCAAGTAGTCCATGTACACAACAATAATCAAACTCTATGCCCTGCCCTATTCTATTTGGACCTGAGCCAAGTACAATTACTTTTTTCGGATTATCACTTGGGATACTTTCATTCTCACTTTCAAAAGTAGAATAGAAGTATGGTGTCTGTGCTTCAAACTCTGCAGCACAAGTATCCACCATCTTGTATGTTCTTCTGATGCCCAATTTCAATCTCTGCGCCATCACTTTATCTGCTTCAACTCTTAACAGCCAAGCTATCTGAGCATCTGAATATCCATTCTCTTTAAGCGTTCTAAAGAAATCAATTGGGATATCTTCAGGTACATTGTACTTATCTAGTTCTTTTTCTAAGTCTACTAATTTCTTGATCTGATTGATATACCATGGATCAATCCTTGTTAACTTTTGAACAGTCTTAGCAGGAACGCCAAGTCGCAGTGCATCTTTCAATCTAAAGATGCGATCATCACTTACTTTTTCTAATCTTTGGAGGATGTCCTCAGTTCTGATCCATTCTTTCTTATCTGCACCAAGTCCATGTCTACTATTCTCAAGACTTTGACAAGCCTTCTGTAGTGCCTCTGTGAAACTTCGACCTATCGCCATGACTTCACCTACTGACTTCATCTGAAGTCCGAGTGTATTATCACTACCCTGGAATTTATCAAAATTCCATCTTGGCATCTTTACGATAACATAATCTAATGTTGGCTCAAAAAAGGCCGATGTTGTTTTTGTAATTTGATTTTTAAGTTCATCCAGATTATAACCGATGGCAAGTTTGGCAGCTATTTTTGCAATTGGATATCCAGTAGCTTTACTGGCTAATGCTGATGATCTCGATACTCGAGGGTTGATCTCGATACAGATCAATTCTTCAGTTTCAGGATTAAGCGCAAACTGTACATTACAACCTCCAGCAAAGTTACCCATCGATCTCATTAAAGCGATAGCCTCATTACGCATCTTTTGATAAGCCGTGTCAGATAAGGTCATCGCTGGTGCAACAGTGATACTGTCTCCCGTGTGGATACCCATTGGGTCAAAATTCTCCACTGTACAGATGATGACTACATTGTCATTATAATCTCTTAATAATTCAAGCTCATATTCTTTCCAACCCAAGACAGCTTTATCGATCATTACCTCATGGGTAGGCGAGGCATTCAGTCCTCTACTTAAAGCCTCATCATAATCTTCTGCCTTCATAACAAATCCGGCACCGGAACCTCCAAGCGTATATGAAGGTCTAATAACTAAGGGAAAGCCTATTTCTTGCGCAGCTTCCTTTCCTTCTAAGAATGAATTTGCAATTCTGGAGGGTGCGTGAGACATGCCTAAGCTTATAACATGGTCTTTGAAAGCATCTCTATTTTCTGCTAATTCAATAGCAGCTAAATCTACACCGATGAGTTTCACATTATATTTTTCCCAAACTCCTTGATCTCCAGCTTCAATCGCTAAATTCAAAGCAGTCTGTCCTCCCATTGTAGCTAAGACAGCATCTATCTGTCTTTCTTCTAATATCTGACGAAGACTTTCTACAGTAAGGGGAAGCAGATAAACATGGTCTGCTGTGACAGGGTCTGTCATTATGGTTGCTGGATTAGAATTAATCAAACTGACTTCTATTCCTTCTTCTCGCAGTGAACGGGATGCTTGTGAACCAGAATAATCAAACTCGCATGCTTGACCAATGACAATTGGGCCACTCCCGATGATGAGGACTGACTTGATGGACGTATCTCTAGGCATATATATTAAAGTTGCGCAA
Source organism: uncultured Saprospiraceae bacterium (assembly GCA_938039305.1). Lineage (GTDB taxonomy): Bacteria > Bacteroidota > Bacteroidia > Chitinophagales > Saprospiraceae > JAJRXG01. The sequence goes on along the minus strand of CALHUZ010000090.1, from coordinate 4,615 downwards.
ATATAATGATCCAACGGAAAGTCAAGCAATGAGAAGCAAGTCTATCAAGTATATATTTGCAAGAAATTTATGAGGAGATGGCGAAGCGAATTCTAATTAGTGACAAAGTGCATCCTTTGCTTACAGATGGACTTGAAAAGGAGGGATTTGAAGTCAATTATCAACCAAAGATGCCTTACGGCAAAGTATGCGAGCAAGTCAAAAAGTATGATGGAATAATTATAAATAGTAAAGTCATCTGTGATCAAAAGTTCATAGATAACGCACGGCATCTGGATTTCATAGGCAGACTTGGCTCTGGGCTAGATATCATCGATCTGCCTTATGCCAAGGTATCGGGGATAGAAGTTATAAGTTCTCCTGAAGGAAATGCGAATGCTGTAGCAGAACATGCGCTTGGCATGTTGCTAAGTCTTCATCACAGTATAGGAATATCACACCAAGACCTGATAAGGGAAAACTGGAATCGCGAACCTAATCGAGGAACCGAGCTCGGTGGCAAAGTGGTAGGCATCGTTGGATATGGTCATACTGGGCCTGCATTTGCCGAAAGGCTGAAAGGTCTAAATGTAGATATACTGGTGTGTGATAAGTATAAAAATAACTTGAGCCGGCAAAAAGAGAGAATTACTCAAGTAGATTTGGACACATTAGTCCAGACTTCTGACATCGTCAGCATACACTTACCTCTGACTAACGAAACACAGCGTCTGGTTGATGAATCTTTCTTAGCTCAAATGAAATCGGAGGCCATCATCATCAATACTTCCCGTGGCAACATATTGGACAGCGGGGCACTACTAAATGCGCTTGAATCAGACCACTTAGGTGGAGCATGTCTTGATGTACTGGAGAACGAAAAACCAGAGACCTGGTCTGAAGCAGAAAAACGCACATACACAGGCCTTCTCAAGCGTAAAAATGTCATCATAACCCCACACATAGCGGGCTGGACACATCAATCTCTTAAGCTCATAGCATCAATCTTGCTTAAAAAGATCTGCAAATTCTACGAAGTGTAGCCATTTAACATCAAATGGACTAATTTTGTATCAAGTCAAAGGACGTTCTCAGCACTTCTGTGGACGTCTTTTATTTTCGCTATCAGTAAAGAGATATACTATGAAGACGAGCTATATGACACAAGAAGGCTACGACAAAGTCAAAGCCGAGTTAGACTACATGAAGTCAGAAGGTCGACAGAACTGTGCTAAGGCCATAGCTGAAGCACGAGACAAGGGAGATCTATCTGAAAATGCAGAATATGACGCAGCAAAGAATGCCCAAGGCATGCTCGAGATGAAGATCAATGATCTGGAGAAAGCCATCGGGAATGCGCAAATCATAGAAGCCTCACAAGTCGATACTTCTCAAGTATCCATACTTACAAAGGTTAAAATTAAGAACCTGAAGGTCAATCGTGAGTTGGAATATATGATTGTATCTGAGTCTGAGGCAAGTGTAAAAGAGAAAAAAATATCAGTTGATTCTCCTATCGGCAAAGGCCTTCTAGGCAAAAAAATAGGAGATATCGTAACGATCAATATTCCTGCTGGAGAGATGTCCTTTGAGATATTAGACATAAACATATAGATGCCTGGTATCTTTTCCATGATCGCTTCGGGCGATATACCTTCTTACAAGGTCGCCGAAAACGATCAATTCTATGCTTTCTTAGATATCAACCCGCTTGTCAAGGGACATACTCTTGTGATACCTAAAAAGGAAGTGGACAAGTTATTTGATCTCGATGAAGATACATATATAGGTCTTATGGCTTTCGCCAAATATGTATCTCATGGTATAGAGAAAAGCTTCAAGTGTGACAGAGTCGCCATGTCAGTTATTGGCCTGGAAGTTCCTCATGCTCATGTCCATCTTGTGCCTATCACTACGATGAGTGATATAGACTTCACAAGACCCAAACTACAGTTAGAAGCAGAAGAGATGAAGTCTATAGCAGATCTCATCAGTAGTAATCTCTGATTACCCTCCTTTAGTTATGCATTCCAAGGTGTTAGATCGTCTATATACCGATGGAAAAATCTATGTTAAGGACAGAGCTCTTAAACAACGAAGTGCGTTGTCCCTGCAAAATCGTTAAACTTGTATCTCAAGAAGATTATCGCTTAGATATCATATGATGCGCGGAGAAGAATTATTAATCCAATATATAGAGTCTGGGCTCAATCGTGAGGAGCGATTTGAGCTGGAGAAGCTTGCCTTGGATGATCCCTTTCTGGCTGATGCATATGAAGGCATCACTGGACCTGATAGTCAGCAAGCAAGTCTCATCATCGATCGAATCAGAAAAAATCTCAATGAGCAAAAAGGAAAAGAAAAAGTAGTACCGATGTATCGGAAGCTATGGCCTTATGCTGTGGCTGCTTCTTTAATATTTGTTGCATCCGTAGGCATCCTTTTAAGACCTGCATCTGATGTTGCGTCCTTTGCCCAGGAGACGAGTATGGAGATATATGATGAAGCGACTATAGCAGAAGCAATTGAAACTCAAGATGTCGAAGATGATCTGGAAAGTGTAGTCGAAACTGTCGTTGCGCAAGACGTCATAAATGAGTCCTTTAATGCAAAAGAAGACATACCTCAAGTCGTAGCCTTACAATTAGAAAAAGAGAGCACTTCCGATCTTACAAATGAGCCTTCTACTCAAAATGGAATCACACTTACCATAGACAATCTCGACAATCGAAAAATTAAAAAAGAAATACTGTCGGCCCCAAGAGCGACCAACAAGGAGATCAGTCTTCGTCGAAGAGCTCCGGTAGAAAAATCAAGTTCTGATCTTTCTGCCGGACAAGTGTTAAGTGTTGAGACGTCTACTTTAGAAAAAGGGGCTATCCCTAATGCAAAAGCAACATCAAAAGACCCTATCCCCAACGGACTTACAGATGCAAAATTACAGGCCTTGCCACAAGGAGAAAAACCCGTTCCGATTCCAAATGAGATGGATTTAGTGGATTTTGATAGCTCTAGAAAACAGAGAGTTTTAAAATCTCTTGAGCTATTAAAAGAAGAGGCATTAGAAGTCAGTCTTTCTGATGAAAGCAACATCCCCAATACTTCAATTCTAAAAAAAGGGAAATTTGATTTTCAATCTGCTCAGAATTTTGAATTAGACTCAAATGAAAATATTGTACTACCTGGAAACCAGCTTACTCTTGCTGACGGGATGACTGCATATCTTCATAGCTCTCCTGTCCTTGGAGAGAGCGTAATTATAAACACAAGCCCACAAACTTCCGATAAAGCTTTCACCGCATATGCATTAATGGTTGCTACACTTGATGAAGACTCAAATGAGAACTGTGCAACAACTAAAGCGAAATATCGATCTGAATATAAAGAAAAACCAGATCTAGCACTTGCCCATGATTTATACAACCTACTCAAAGCCAGGGGATGTCCTAGAGATGGATCAGATGCATTCATGGTTGAACTCAAGAATGACTATGAAGCGTGGACTGCAGAATAAAATGCAATCATAAGGCTTGATGAAATTGAAACCGCTATTGGGAATTACGAAACAGCTAAATCGCAATACATAGTGGAATAAATGGTTTATCCCAGCCCAATAAAAAAATCGCAATCTCTATAACTTACTTAAGTGTTGCTGTAGGCTTCCAGCCTCAGCTTCTTTGTTAAGATTCCCAACATTCATCTCTGATCAATCCAAGGTTCTGCCCCTGAGGCTGGAAGCCTACAGGGAACCACACAAACATGTGTTGCCTACAGGGAACTCAATCAAAAAAAGTCGGTTGTTGGATAAACGAAAATGTCTGGGTAAGATTCAAATAACTTACGTCAGCAATTGAAAAGCAATCATACTGCTTACATAGGCCAAGACACTCATGAATCCTAACTGGACCATTGGCCACTTCCACGATTTAGTTTCTCTTTTTGTAACTGCAAGCGTACTCATACACTGCATCGCAAATACATAGAACAATAACAAACTCAAGGCTGTCGGGACGTCATAGCGAGGTCCTCCTGTGATAGGGTTGATCTCTTGGGCCATTCGCTCTCGCACGGTAGCTTCGTCATCTGAACTACCTACACTATAGATCGTAGCCATCGTACCCACGAATACTTCACGAGCAGCAAAAGATGTAATCAAAGCGATTCCAATCTTCCAATCAAAACCAAGTGGCTTGATCACAGGTTCTATAAATTTTCCAAGATGGCCGGCATATGACGCTTCTAATTTGGCGGAAGCTAAAAGGTCTTCCCCTGCGTCTTCAGTGAGTTGATCTGTGATGATGGTTTGTTCTGTCTGAGAGATAGCTTCGTTCATAGCCGTCGAAGGGCCATATGATGCTAAAAACCAAAGCACGATAGATATAATTAGAATAACTTGGCCTGCCTCAATGACAAAAGTGCTCACCTTCTCCTTTACCGTAAGGAGTACATTTTTAAGTAGTGGTTGCTTGTACTGGGGCAACTCTATCATCAAGAATGATCGCTCGTCAGACTTCAATATCTTCTTAAACACCCATGCTGAGAATAGTGCTGCAACGATACTCAACACATACAAACCCATAAAGGCAAGGCCTTGCAAATTGAAAATTCCAACTGTCTTAGCAGGTACTACAAATCC
>CALHUZ010000089.1 GCA_938039305.1 uncultured Saprospiraceae bacterium | reverse complement strand
TGCTAACGTGATATCTCAATTAGAAAAAGAAGAAAATAGTGGGAGCATAGGAATTGCGAAAGCTATGAAGGAATTGCGAAAGTCATGAAGAGAGCGTTCGTATTAAGAAATATATGCATAGCAGCAAGTTTATTCCTTTTTTTTGGAGTATCAGGAGCTCAAGCCCCAGATAGTCAACTTGAAGAGCTCCAAATATCGATACTCACATGTGGGCCTGGAGAAGACATATATAGTTTATTCGGGCATACAGCTTTAAGGATAAAATCTGGTCGCCAAGATAACGTCTATAATTGGGGCACTTTCGATTATGGGCCGCCAACTATCAAAGGGAAATTTAGATTTACTAAGAAGTTTCTCTTAGGCCAATTGCCATATCAATTAGGAGACACTTCGTACGCTCGATTTTTGCAAGAGTACAATTATTTTAAACGCTCAGTTGAAGAGCAAGTATTAGTGCTTACTGAGGAAGAAAAAAAGAAAATCCTCGAGCAACTCTTGATCAATATGCAAAAAGAAAATAGAACTTATAAGTATGACTTCTATTATGACAATTGTGTAACTCGTCCTCTTGATATCATTCAGGGTGCAGTCGGAGGCAATGTCACATATCCGAAACTTAATGATCTCGACATAACTTTTCGAGGTCTTCTACATGAGAACCTTACACGTGATCCATGGACAAAATTTGGGATGGACATTATTCTCGGCACACAATCTGATCAGATAGCTGATGTACGAGGACAAATGTTTTTGCCAGCTTACTTTCGTGATTATTTAGAAGGAGCAAGAACTGATACAAAAGCTCTTACTCAGCCGACTGCTTCTATCCTAAGTTTTAATGAACCTAAAGAGAAGTTAAGTTGGTGGACTCCACTTCATTTGTTTCTTGTCTTATTGCTCATAGAAGTTATCGGTCTGTTCTTATATCATATCTCTGGCGATCGAGGATTTTTGCGTTATTATGACGGTCTTTGGTTTATTGCATTAGCTATTTCCTCTATTATATTTTTATTTATGTGGTTCTGTACAGATCATACAGTTTGTAAAAATAATTGGGATATGCTTTGGTCAAGCCCTTTAGCAATCGCTTATTTTTTCAAAGACGGCAAGGCAAAAACAATTGGACTTTGGTTACTCGCGATCTCTTGTACCATTTTAATTGTAGGATTTAATAACCTTCCCCAAGAATTCAATCTTGCTGTTCTGGCTATAGCTCTAACAACTATTCTAAAGTGTTTGAGATTATTGGGTTTATCAAAATGGATAGATAGTCTTTCAAAAAGACCACCCGCGGCAGTCATAACTATGATACTATGTATCGCTCAACTGTCCGCGATGAGCGCCCAGAAAATAAACGGTATAACTGTGGTTTCTCCACCTAGTCAATTTCAATCAGATCCTATGCTTGAAGTCACTCAGGTAAATGCAGATTGGATTGCTCTAGTACCATATGGATTCAGTAGACCAAGTAATCCAGAAGTGATACATGGCTCTAATGGACAATGGTGGGGAGAGCGGCCAGAAGGAATAAAAGCATCTCTTGAACTCGCAAAAAAAAACGGACTACATGTGATGATCAAGCCACAGGTGTGGATACCAGGGGGCTGGGTAGGAGAATTTGATTTTGAAAAAGAATCAGATTGGTTGATCTGGGAAAAAAGTTACAGAGCTTATGTCATGACCTTTGTCAAACTTGCAGAAAAGTATGAAGTCGAAATGCTCTGTATTGGAACAGAATATCGCATTAGTGTAAAGAAAAGGGAAGCTTTCTGGAGATCACTCATAAAAGAAGTTAGGAGTATTTACAAAGGGAAGCTAACATACTCTTCTAACTGGGATTCATATAGCAAGGTGCCTTTCTGGGATGAACTAGACTACATAGGTATAAGTGCTTACTTTCCACTTTCTGATATGGATACACCCCCTACTCTACTACTTACGTACAGATGGAATAAGTATATAAAACAATTGAAAAAGTATAGTAACCGATTTAACAAGAAAATTCTCTTTACAGAATTTGGTTATCTATCAGTAGATGGGGCGGCTGGAAAAACTTGGGAATTAGAAAAAGAAGTAAAGTCTCTTGCTATCAATGAGCAAGCCCAAGCTAACGGTTATGATGCACTGTTCAAATCATTTTGGAATGAAGAATTTTGGGCTGGAGGGTTTTTATGGAAATGGTTTCCAGAAGGTCGTGGACATGAAGGATATCCTGAACGAGATTATACTCCACAAAATAAAAAGGCTCAGCTTGTTTTACAAGAATGGTACGGGAAATAAATAAGATGAAGATATTTTATAAAACGGCAGAAATACAAGAGCACATTACTGCTCTGAAAAAAAAAGGGAAAAGTATAGGCTTCACTCCAACTATGGGAGCACTCCATAGTGGTCATTTTGAACTAATCAAAAGAGCTTCCACTGAGAATGACATCAGTATCTGTAGTGTCTATGTTAATCCTAGCCAATTCAATGTAGCGTCAGATTTAGAAAAGTATCCGAGAACTTTAGAAAAAGATGCAGAAGGCTTAACAGCAAATGGTTGCGATATACTATTCGCCCCAGATAATAAAGAAATCTATCCGAACGGGTCAGACTATGAAGTAGATGTAGATCTGCAAGGATTGGACCTGGAGATGGAAGGAGCAAAACGTCCAGGGCATTTTGCTGGAGTTGTACAAGTAGTTAAGCGTCTTATAGAGATTACAGATTGTGATCGACTATATATGGGACAAAAGGACTTCCAACAGTTCACGATCATAAGACAAATGATTAAGTCCCTTGAGATGAATGCAAAACTCATAGTATGTCCCATAGTAAGAGATGAAGATGGACTTGCCAAAAGCTCTCGCAATACAAGACTACATCCGGATCATAGGAAGAAAGCCAATATACTGAACAGAGTACTCGTACAAGCTAAAGAATGGCTATCCGAAGGGCGCAGTCCAATTGAAATCACGTACAAGGCTATGGAATACTTAGATATTCCAGACTTCCGCCCAGAATACTTTGACATTGTAGATGGCAGTACGCTGAAAAAAATAAGTAATACTGACCAAGTGGATCTCATAGTCGCTTGTACTGCTGTCTGGGCAGGGGAAGTGAGACTGATAGACAATATGATATTAAAGGGCAAACTATAATTTAACTCATAGCCTAATTGCAAAATTCAAAAATAAAGACCTTATCACAGGTTCTGGTATTCACGCTTATAGGAGCGGCCATACTCTACTTTATGTGGCAATCTCAAGGAG
>CALHUZ010000088.1 GCA_938039305.1 uncultured Saprospiraceae bacterium | reverse complement strand
CCTATTTGGTTTCTGAAAAAGGAGCTACCGGCCGCACTATATACAGCTAACAAAGAGAAGATACCTAAAGTGAATGTGATCATCCAGATCGCACGATCACCTTTAAGATGCTCCTTTAATTCTCCAACTACGCTCATCTACGTTTTCTCAATAGTTTCCAAACACCAGAAACAAATTGGTTTCCTCTGTCCTTATAATTTTTAAATAAATCAAAACTCGCACACGCTGGCGAAAGGAGGACAACATCCCCTTCTACAGCATTATGATCAGCTATCTCTATAGCATCCATCATAGTCCGAACTTCAACAATCTTTTTAGATAATCCCCCAAAAGCGGTTACAAGACTTTTGTTATCAGCACCTAAAAAGATTAGCACCTTGACCCGATCAGTTACCAATTTTAATAATTGATTATAATCATTACCCTTGTCAACTCCTCCTACGATCCATATGATCGGATCAGTAAAAGCATCAAGGGCATAGTAGGTAGCATCTACATTAGTGGCTTTACTATCGTTGATCCATTCTACTTTATTAATACGTGCCACAGATTGTAATCTGTGATCGTCATTTTTAAAAGTGTTTAGACTTCCGATGATTTGATCTTCATCAATATGAAAAGATCTAACCGCCTCTATAGCATAGCTCATGTTCTGCTTATTGTGTCGTCCTCTCAGAAAGGGGTTACTTACTGAGGATTCAATACGGTCAAGCGAAACTTGAGATATGGGAGCTTTAATTGCTTCAACCACTGAAAGTCTTTTTAAGATCATTGAATCTGTGTCATCATAGATAAAGGTATCTGATGACTTTTGATTCATTGTAATCCTAATTTTACTATCAGCATACATATCAAAATTATAATCATAGCGATCAAGATGATCAGGAGATATATTAGTCAGGATAGCAATATCCGGCCTAAAATCAACTATACCATCTAACTGAAAGCTACTGACCTCTATAACATATATATCATACGCTTCTTCGAGAAGAAGAGATGATAGACACGTACCAAGATTGCCGCCCTTAGCGACATTCTTACCAGAGGTCTTTAATAAGTGATGTATGAGATTAGTTGTTGTGGTCTTACCATTTGATCCAGTTATGGCAATGATCTTTCCACGACAATAATTCCATGCATACTCTAATTCAGATATGATTGGAATGCCCTCGGCTCGGAGACGTTTTAAAATTGGGGTATTGTCTCTTACACCTGGACTTTTCACAATTAATTCCGATGCTACTAAAATGTCAAAGCTATGCCCGCCTTCTTCAAAGCGAACCTTGTTTTCAATTAGGTTTTGGTGATACACAGGGCTTAATGAACCGTAGTCACTGACAAACGGTTCGTGTCCAACCTCCTGTGCGAGTAGAGCTGCCCCTACACCGCTTTCACCCCCTCCGATAATACCAACTAGCATTATCTAACCTTAAGGGTAATTATAGTTAGAATAGCAAGTAATACACCTACTATCCAAAATCTCGTTACAATCTTTGCTTCATGCATTCCCATTTTCTGGTAATGATGATGTATCGGTGACATTAAAAACACACGTCTTCCTTCTCCGTATTTACTCTTGGTGTATTTAAAATAACTCACCTGTATCATTACAGATAAAGTTTCAATAAAGAATATGCCGCATAGGATCGGAATTAAAAATTCCTTTCTAAGCAGTATAGTCAATGTTGCTATTATACCACCAAGTGCAAGACTTCCAGTATCGCCCATAAAAACTTTAGCTGGATATGAGTTATACCAAAGAAAACCCACACATGCTCCTATCATACTTGCTGAGAACACTACGAGTTCTTGAGAATTAGGTATAAATAGAATATTGAGATAATCAGCGAATTGAGCATTACTTGATAAGTATGCGAATATCGCTAAGACTCCAACTATGATAGCTGATACTCCTGCTGCCAGACCATCTATTCCATCCGTAAGATTAGCGGCGTTAGATACAGCCGTTATCAGAAATATGACAAATGGAATAAAGAATATCCAATAAAAAGCATCCTGATTATCCTTTGTAAAGAAAACAAGATTGCGATAATTGAAACTATTTCCTTTGATGAAAGGAACATTCGTAAGTCCTGTCTTTACATAAGCATAGTGCTTCACTTCTCCATCTGCTAATGTATCTTGAAAAGAACTCAATATTGGATAGTTATTTTCAATAGCCTCATCATATGAGACTCGAACATTAATTTCACTATTCCAAAACATTACACTTGCCACAAGTAAACCCAGACCAACTTGACCTAATATTTTAAACTTGCCATGCAGTCCTGCCTTATTCTTCTTGAAGACTTTGATATAATCATCTATACCCCCGACTATTGCCATCCAAATTGTGGCAATGAGCAACAAGTGTATATAGACACTATCAAGCTTTGAAAAAAGCAATACTGGGATAATAACTGCCAAAACGATAATAATACCACCCATCGTAGGAGTACCACTCTTTTCATTTTGTCCAGCCAATCCTAAGTCTCTTACGGACTCCCCGATTTGCAAAGATTTCAAAGAACTTATGATCTTGTCACCCCATACGATCGACACTAAAAGTGCAACCACGATTGCCATGCCGGCTCTGAAGCTCAAAAACTGAAACAATCCCGATCCGGGAAAATCTCCAAACACATCTTTTAAATACTCAAATAAATAATAGAGCATCTGCTTTTTGTAATAGTAGGAATAAAATCAAATGAAGATTAAAAAAAGCAGTGGGTCCAAATCTTTATCCGGAACACCACTGCAACTGTTAAAACCAACCTGAGAATGATAATAGAACCTACTCTTATATATCCTTAGATAAAATATCTTTCACTATTTGCTGATCACTAAAAAAGTGTTTCACACCATTAATATCTTGATACTCTTCATGCCCTTTTCCAGCTATTAAAATTGTATCACTATCAGATGCTAACGTTATTGCTGTTTTTATAGCTGACTTCCGATCTATAATCTCAAGCAGTTTGCTCGTATTCAAGTTCCTTAAACCCATTTTCATATCTTCTATAATTGCACCTGGATCTTCCGATCGAGGATTATCAGATGTAAAAATGGCTATATCGCTCTTTTCTAAAGCTTGCCTGCCCATCTCTGATCTCTTACTCACATCCCTATCACCTCCGCAACCTACCACACTGATAAGCTTTCCTTTTTCAAGAGAATCGCGAAGCGTATTAAGCACATTGCTTAAAGCATCAGGAGTGTGTGCATAATCAACCACAACCCTTGGGACATAAGAAACAACTTCCATTCTTCCTTTAGCTCCAGTGAGTCCACTCAACTTTTCAATCAGCCCGTTATTTTGTTGCTCTTCTAATAGATCAGCAACGCCATAAACTGCAGCAAGATTAGATGCATTATATCTCCCCATTAATCTGGTCATAAACTTGTGACCATTCAACTCGAGATACATACCCATTCTATCCTCACTAAACACCTTCGCTTTATAATCTGTAAGCGTTCTTAAGCTATACAGATATTGTACTGCCTTAGACTGCTCTAACATCACCTTACCATTCTTATCATCAGCATTGACAAGAGCAAATGCATCTTTATCTAATCTGCTGAAGAACGATTGCTTGGCTTTGATATAAGCTTTAAAAGTGCCATGATAGTCAAGATGGTCATGTGTTATGTTCGTAAAAACGCCTCCAGAGAATTTCACTCCCCCAATGCGATTTTGAACAACAGCATGAGAACTTACTTCCATAAAAACATGCGTACAACCTGCTGTTACCATCTCAGAAAATAAGCCATGAAGACTTATAACATCTGGTGTGGTCAGCTCAGCTATCCACTTCTTTTCGTTAATCAATATTTCAATTGTCGAAATCAATCCGACCGTATAGCCCATCTCTTTAAATAGACTGTATAATAATGTAGCAATCGAGGTCTTTCCATTCGTACCTGTTATGCCAACACATTTCAATTTTGATGAAGGATGATCGTAAAACTCATCAGCCACTATGCCAACTACATCTCTACAATTCTCAACAACTACATACACCACGCCTTCTTTGGTATGATCTGGTAGATGTTCACACATGATTGCAATAGCTCCTTTGTCTATCGCACGCTCGATGTATTGATGCCCATCTTGATCTGTTCCTTTTAAAGCAACAAAGAGATAGCCATCTTCAACTTTTCGAGAATCAATTGCCAGGCCTTCTATTTTTAGAAAACCATCACCTTTCAATTCATAAGATCTCACTCCTTTCAGGAGATCCGTTATACTGCGCTTTATCACTTTAATTGAGATAAAGCTTTACTTCCATATCTGATATGCTTTGACCTGCACGCAAAGATTGTTTAGAAACTTTACCTACACCATCTACACTCACCGTCATTCCAAGATTTTCAAGCACATATACTGCATCTCTTAATCCCATCCCTTCTAAGTCTGGCATCACATCTCTACTGATCTTCGCCTTGCCATTGAGCACCTCCCCTTCCTGTCCTGATTGTCCCTTGACCCAAGTTCCAGAAGGTTTATATTTCACTTTTAAGTCGTCAAATATCTTATTAAAGTCTTCGCCATAACCATACACCTCTCCTCTATAGTCTCCTTTATAATCGCCTACACTGGCTATGGTTTGAGCCCTATCACTATGTATGGCATAACTCCAGTCCATAGTTCTTTTAAATATCGGACCAGCTGCAACATTACCGTAGTACATATCACCTTTTAATCCGTACACTACTACAATCATTGAGTATTGAGGCTCTTTAGCTGGCCAGTATCCTACAAATGATGCATTGTATTCTACTTCGCCATTTCCTGAATATCCAACTTTTGTAGTTCCAGTTTTACCTGCGAACTTGTAATACTTTGATTTCAATTTTTTCGCTGTGCCTCTTTCGACAACAGCCTCTAACATGGATTGCAATTCTCTTATACTTTCGATACTTGCAATACTATCTTTTTTCACTTTTGGTTGAAAAGTCTTTTCAAATTTTCTATCGGCTTGAATACCGGTCACTAACTGCGCGTCCATGAGTTTCCCATCATTTGCGACAGCATTATAAAATCTTAAAACTTGCAATGGCGTCATAGACATCTCATATCCGTGAGCCATCCAAGGAATAGTCGTTCCCGACCAATCTTTTTTATTCAGTTTAGGATGCTTTACAATCGGATTAGGCTCTCCATCTATTTCAATTCCAGATGGCTCATGTAATCCAAACTGCCTAAGCATATCCGCATACTGCGTAGCTTTTTTTGTCTTTTGATAAGCATTATTAACCGCGGTTGCTATTCCTACATTTGAGGAAATTGCAAATGCATGCTCAAGAGTCGATTCTGCAGTACCATGCATATGAGAATCATACATCCAGTGGTCATAGAACTTTCTCTTTCCTCCTCCAAGACTGACCAGAGTTTTGTTATTTGCATAACCATCCTCCAATAACGCAAGAACACTTGCTGCCTTCATTGTACTTCCTGGCTCAGACCTATGTGCTACTGCAAAATTCTGAAACTCTCCATACTCTCCTTTCGTGTTTTTAGAAAGATTAGACATTGCAACTATCCTTCCTGTTGCAACTTCCATCACAACTGCAGTTCCTCTGGGAGCATCCCTTTCGGTAAGCCCTTTTAGCAATTCATTGTGAACAATGTCCTGCATAGAAACATTAATCGTTGTGTGAATATCCTTACCTTTTATAATTTCATAATCAGTAGGATTCATCACAGGAATATATAAGTCTTTGGATACTTTTTTAGTCAGAACTTTTTTCTCCTCACCTTTCAATAGTCTATTAAAACTATGCTCCAATCCAACTCGATTCTTATCTCTATCTACCCCTATCGATCGACTTGCTAACTGTCTATAAGGCTTCTCTCTTTGATACTTTCTGATATCAATTCTTCCACCACGATTAGTATGCAATTGCAGTATAGGAAGGCTAATGAGCTTTTCATACTCTTTATGATCTACCTTTTTAGAAATCAGGAGATATCTCCTATTTTTCTTTCTTCCATCCACTATGTATGCCTTCCACTCAGAAGCACTTCTTTTAGGATAGAGCGCCGAAAGGCCAATAGACAATTCATCGATCCCATTATTAAACACAGAAGCTTTCGCAACTGTAGGATCCATATGTATTTCAAAGAACTCAACTGATGTAGCCAATAAACTCTGACCATCATCTGCATATATATTACCTCGCTGTGTCTTGAGCGGACGCCACTCTAAGTATCTCGTCTCTTTCTTCGCTCTCCACTTATCACCTTCTACGATAGA
>CALHUZ010000087.1 GCA_938039305.1 uncultured Saprospiraceae bacterium | reverse complement strand
GCCTAATACCACGGGAACAGAAACATACAATGGGTGTCAAGGGGATGGCTATAGTGTAGTCGTCGGAACATCAACCTATGATGAATCCAATCCAACAGGCGTTGATATTTTAACAGCCGCAAATGGATGTGATAGTGTAGTCACAACTACACTTACATTTATACCCAATGCTCTCGTCACAGCATCTACTCCGAATTCAATTGATAATGCCATTGGCCAAGTCTTTACAATTAACACTACTGTCTCTAACCCTGAGGCCATCGCTTCTGATGTTATATTCTTCTGCCTTACAGATATAGCAAGTGCAAGTTTAGTCTCATTAGTCGCAGATGGTAATACACTCACTCCTGATCCTGCTTCTCCAACTGGTCAGATTTGTTTTGAGTTAGGAGTGATACCAGCATCTACCGATGTTGCTATCGTTGAAAACTGGGAAGGCACAACTTGCATGCCTGCAAATGAAATAATATCGCGAACTACCAATTGTAATTGTGATGCTACACTGAGCTGTGACGTTGTTAACGATGCAGGTTTTGATACTGGTGTCAATGCTGATGCAATGGATCCGGCGCTTGGACTTTCCATAACCAATCCACCTGGATCTCCACCCTCTTTGGTTGGAACTATATGTGGGGAAGTTTTGACATTTACATTCAACGTAACAAACATTTTCCGCGAAGGACTAACATTAGAAAATGTCCGAGCTTATCTTAATGTACCGACAGGTTTTGAAATAGTAAATCCAACTGGCGGTATAACTCTCAATGCTGCTGGTGACTCAATTATTATAGGAAGTCTAACCTATAATCAATCTATAGATTTCACTATGGATCTGCGCATCACATGCGACGCTCTAGCATCTGTAGGTGATAACTTCGAGTTGATATATACATATGATGAACTTTGTGAAGGAGTAACTGCTGGAATAGGAATAGAAGGAGATGTAGTTACGGCACAAAACATAGTGCTTAATATAGTTTCACCTAATATAGAAGGTAACCTTCAGCCAACAAAGAATGTCTTTAATGCCATTCTTGGCGAAGTAGATACTCTTAAAGTGCCTCTAACTCAAGGAGGACCAGGAGGAATTGATTCTTTTCTATACTATGTGATTAACCCTCCTTCAGTAACGCTTGTAGACCTTCTAGTCGGTGGCACATCCCTTAATGTTGCCATGACTAATGGTGATACTGTGTTCTATTGGGTAGACCCTGCAGCAATTATGAACGCAACAGGAGCTGGTACTAAAGCCACATTGTTAGAAGAGAATGAAACTCTTGTATTCTGTGAAGTTTGGGAAGGGACGATGTGTGTTTTGGGCACCGTAGATCCCATTATTGGGCGAGGTGCGAGGTATGGATGTAACGGTGAAATATGTTACGAAAGTCCATTGTCATCAACTGGAGTAGACTATGGTTTTGCTTCCCCAATACTTGAAGTATCACGTTATGATGACTTGACAGATAGACCAGCTTGTTACGCCTCCGATGCGACGACATTAGCACTTAAAGTCGTGAACAGCGGTAACTCTATCGCTAAGGATATACTTATAGATCTTACTCAAGGAGGTAACCCTGGATCCATCGTAGGGAGTTCACTGATGTACTCTATTAATTCTGACGCCGGGCCATTTACTACTGTGGGGTTTGAAGGTGAGACAAACGCTATAGGAGATGCTGCGACGACGGGACAATGCGTCCTAGGAGATGGTGTTTACTTTCGATCACTTACAGCTGCATTAGAAGATGTTAATCTGATGGCTGGTGATAGTTTATATTTCACTTACCAATTAGCGCATGGCTGTGATTGTAGGTCGTGCTCAATTGATAATATGTACTATTCTCGTGTCAATAAAATATCATGGTCCAACCCATGTGATGTTGTACTTGTTGAGAATGATGATATTGAATTTCCTCAATTCGATGCTCGTCTTCAAGGCTTCTTCGAAGGTGAGTCATTTGCGAGCTCGACTGGTTGCTTTGATTATCAAATCACTTCAGGGAGTGCAACTTGGATGTCCTCAACGTATGCAGCTGAGTACCCCAATGCCTACTTTGAATCTGTCATTATAGCCGAAACTGGAATGGACATAACATCCGTATCTCACTTCAATGCAAATGGCGCTGCTTCGGCTGCGACTTCCATCTTTAGTCAAGTAGATGGGCAACTCGCAAGTAGTGACACCATTGTTGCAAGAACAGTTCAAAATGTTGGTGGCACAATTCAAATATGCTATAGTCTTGATTGTTCTGAAAAGCCAGCAGGCTGTGTTCAGACCTCTCAAGTTTCCATTCAGAATTACTTTGTTGCAGATGATGCTTGTAGATCTTCATGTATAGCCAATGCTTCTTGTGAGTCGAGCATTTCATTTACATATGGCTGCCCAGGATGTAATCCATGCGAAGGCTTGAGTATTTTAGAATTAGATATAAATAGAACAAACTACTGCTTCCTTGATGCAGACAATGATTATATACCTGATGACGGCAGCATGGCAGATGCCACTACTGCTAAGGGCAAGAGATTTGTTCAAGGCGATAGTCTTGAAGCCGTCATGATAGGAGTCGTAAGTGACACTATGCCATTAAATCCGAAGGATTTTGCATTTTTAGAATTGGATGTAAAGACAAGCAACTTTTCCATCTTAGGTGGGGAGTTCTCGGTGTATGACGCCACCGATGGGTCTATAAAAACATGCAACGCACTTTCTCAACAAGCATTAGGATCTTTATACATTACTGACTTATCCCCAGCAACTTTAGTAGCACTTGGCTGCTCAGACTTTGCAGGTTTTCAATATGAAGATGGAGATTCACTTTTTCTAACTGTACGTTTCGCGCCAAAAGAGTTTTCGACCGTACAATCTGTACCAGTAGTTTATCAACCCAATTGGTATTTGAGTGATGCTGCATATGGTTTAGGTGATGAATACGATTGTAATTTCCTAATCGAGACACTTAATCAAATCGGTATAAGACAAGATGAATATGTGACAATAGAAGGACGAGACTTTGGTGGTTGCGATGTCTCACCTTTTGTGGTAAGAGAGATTTTAAATTATGGAGGCTTAGGATTTGATGAGTTTTGTAACGAAATAAGAAGCCCTGGTATCCCTGAGAAGTTCACTTTTGTAAAACCTTCTGAATTTGAATTTAGCAATGAAGATTTTGGATTCGTTCTTTGGCAACGACTTGGTCCCGATACAAGGATAATCAATGATGAAAATGGAGGTCTTCCTCAAAATTTTCTAATTGAAAATGGCGATACCCTAAGCTTTCTTGTAAAGGATTATATAGAATCATTAGGACTCCCAGAAGTAACTGAGAAAGGTATTGATGGCGGCTTTGACGCATACTTTTATCCAGGCATAAGAGGAAACTGCATGAGTGTAGTAGACGAGTATGAGGCATCATCATCATTTACTACTGATGTGAATGATGTAGTGTTCTGTCAAGACAAACTTGAAACTCCATATACTACAGAAGATTGGGACTATACAGGCGGGCCTATTCTTGTCGTCAGCACCTCTACCCCATCTGTTGACATCTTTGAGCCTATGGCTTGTGTCACTGTAGAGCTTTCTAATATCACTAATATTGATGCTCCATTTTCATGGCTCAACATTGAAAGTATAACAGGAGGCTTAACAGTACTTTCAGTTACTGAAACAACTGGTGGCGTAAATACACCTATCAGCCCTACTGCATTTGGTATGTTTGAGTTAGGAACAACAACCGAGTTATCTACAAGAGATTTTGAGATTTGTGTTAATATAAGTAGTTGTGATCCTCAGACTTTGAGTTTTGATGCAGGATGGGATTGTCTTGGATATCCAGCTACCGTTATTGAAGC
>CALHUZ010000086.1 GCA_938039305.1 uncultured Saprospiraceae bacterium | reverse complement strand
GCTGTTGATTCAAGGTCATGGTGAAAAGGAGCAGGCGATTAATACGCATATCAACAATGACTGGAAGGTATATCACAACAGGTCAATTGAAAAGAGAATGGTCAATTGGCGAAGTGGTGAAGTGGTCGGTGGATTTTATGCTGGTAATCCTATGGACATTATAGATGCTCATCATTATCCATGGGGATGGAAGGAGAAAGAATACGACGATGAGGAATGGAAAGAGGCATCAGAGATATTCTCTCAACCAAAAGTGACCACAGGTTATGGCCATGGTTGGATACTTCAACCACGAACCACTAAGATACAGACCAGCCGAAAGGAAGCATTTCCAGATCTGGAAAAGGTCAATAAGGTCATACCTTCATATTCTAAAAGATCCATTGTAGTCGATCAAGGGAAAGTGACAATCGGTTATCCAAAGTTAGAATTGTCTGGAGGGAAGGATGCGAAGATTACAATTACTTATTCTGAGGCGGTTTATGATAAGAACAATGAGAAAGGACATCGGAATGAATTAGAAAATAAAGATGTCAAAGGAGTTAGTGATATCTATGTGATGGATGGAGGTGATCATCGTGTTTTTCAGCCGGTTTGGTTCAGGGCATTTCGATTTATAAAATTGGATATCGAGACGCAAGGAGAACCTTTGACGATTGATGATTATCACAATATTTATTCAGCGAGTGAATTTGAAGTGAAGGGTTCTTTCGAGGCGGATGATCCTTTATTTCAAGATGTTTGGGATATCTGTTGGCATACTATGAAGACCTGTGCTCAAGACAATCTGATGAGTGATGCCTACTATGAGCAGATGCAATATGTCGGTGATCTTCGTCCTCACCTTAAAGCTTGGACAGCGCTGACAGGAGACTTGACTTACTTCCACAGTGCGATGGAACAGTTTAATCTTTCGCGTTTACCTGATGGAAATATCACAAGTGTCTATCCAGTCAATGCCACTTTCGTAATACCGCCGTATTCGCTGGTGTGGATAGATATGCTTCATGATTTGATGATGTATGAAGGAGACAAATCGAAGATTGATATTTATACACATGAGATTCAAGAAGTGTTTGATTACTACGAATCTTTGATAAACGATAATGGTCTTGTAGGTCAGTCTAAGCATTGGATGTTTATAGATTGGTATGCTAATCCACGAGGTGGAAATTCAAAAGTGAACAAGAATGGAAACTCTGCTATTCTAACTTTGAACTATGCGTACACTTTGCAGAATGCCGCTGAAATCATGGATTGGTTAGGCGATAGTGAGAAGGCCTCAGCATATAGAATGCAAGGACAGAAGTATGCAGAGATCGTCAAGCAGCAATGCTTTGTTGCTGAGAAAGGAATTTACGCTGATGATCCTGAACACACATTCTATGATCAACGAGCGAGTATTTTAGCAGTGCTGTGTGGTGCCCATGACGTTGCGGAAACAAGCGTGCTCATGGAGAAGGTATTAAGTGAGGACACGGCTTTCGATAGTAAAGCCAATCTGTTTTATTATCTGTATTTATTTGAAGCGATGGCCAAAACATCTACAGGAGATTTTATAGAAGTGATGAAACCTTGGAAGGATATAGTTGATATGGGCCTGACTGGAACTCCAGAGAAAAGGATAGAAGAACATCCAAGATCAGAGGTTCATCCTTGGACAGCTCATCCTGTACACTACTACTTCAGATATGTAGCAGGCATCAATGCTACAGCTCCGGGTTTTAAAACTGTTGAGATCAAGCCTAATCCAGGAAGTCTAAAGAACATAAAAGCGACTTATCCTACCATACATGGCGAGATCGAGGTTGATTTACAATTTGATGAGATGGATGAGGCTACTGGACGGATAGTTTTGCCAGATGATGTGACTGGTGTTTTTAAGTTGGGAGACCGAACCCAGAACCTAAAGTCTGGAGTTAATAAGATATGATTTCAATTCAGTTCTGATTTGAAGATTACTAATCTTAAACCGTGTGCTTATCCCTAAGTGTATCCCCCTATCATTCTTGGAGTAATTCTTGATACATTAGGGATACAGCTCAATTCATATGCGAACACTGCTGGCTTTTACTATTCTTTTCTCTGCATCTCCGTCATTTAGTCAAGTATTTTTTGATGGTTTTGAAGCGGGTGATCTTTCAGCTTGGATGATTCTAAGAGGAGAAGCTGATCTCGTCGTTGATCCCATTGTCGAAGGAGATCAAGCATGCCGTATATATGGTGATTCAGTCACTTTTGAAGCGGCTATGATTCATCGGACTTTTCAAAATAGCTATGGTACTTATGCCTATCGCACTAGAGGTGATAGCGAAGACTCCGATGCTGATTTCTATTTTCAGTATATAGATGATAACAACTACTATCAACTTTCCCATAAGCCTGAGGATACAGACAATTCAGAATTCCTTCTTTTCAAATTAGTTAATGGAGACTATACAGAATTATATCAAGGTCCACCTGTCGCAGCGAGAGGTGAATGGTTAGACATCTTAATTGAAAGAACTTGCACTGGTGAGATTCGAGTATATGCAGATGGGCAGTTGATCATTGATATACTTGATATTGAAATAATGGATCCCGGGTCTATAGGATTTAGGGCATGGTCTCGGTTTTCGTATTTTGATAGCCTTGCTTTTGAGCCTTCACCTATAATTCAAACTGCACCAGTTGTAGTCAGAACCTGCTCGGGAAGTGGTTTCGCCTTTGGAGGTGCGATATATAACAATAGTGGCTTATTTATGGACACCTTATTATCAACTCAAGGTTGTGATAGTGCTGTTACTTTGGACTTGACTTTTGTCGATGTGATAGAAGTCGATACTCAGGTTAATATTTGTAGAGGCACCATAATAACCATTGGCGAATTTACCTTTGATACTCCAGGAACTTTCAGCGACACCTTAATGACTGACTTCGGTTGTGATAGTATCGTCAATTATAACATCCTTTTTTCTCAATCTATAGAATGTGGATTCGACAACGTTTCAGCTAATATCTTTTCTCCAAATGGTGACATGATCAATGATACTTGGTCGCCATCATTACACCAAACACCTATAGATTATGAAATTAAAATATTTGATCGTTGGGGCACACTTGTGTTCCAATCAACCGATGTGTCAGCAACTTGGAATGGACAGTTTAAAGGTCGAGCCTTAAATACTGGCGTCTATATATATAACATCAAGGCAGACAATGTGCAATACCAAGGAGATATCACTTTGATTCGATAACGATGTTTATTTTCACACGTTGTATGAGATTTGTAATCTCAAACCTTATGTACTTAGAAATAGCCTTTTCCAAGTATTCTCTTACCTCAGATGAGTACAAAGCATCTTAATTCATCTTCTATATGAAATAATCGATCTATGAAGGCCAGCTTTTTTTTCATGTTCTTAATTAGCTCTGTTGTTCTCTTGGCTCAAGACCTACCCTGTGATTCGACGATTGCTAGAATAATCCAACCCATTACTCAAGCTGATACGATTACCTCTTCAGATACTTTATACATGTCATCCTTGGTGTCTGGGACACCTGTTTTAGTCCAATCAACAGTTGCCATTTGTTTTGAGAATGGTTTTGAGGTGGCTGCTTCCGTGTCTTTCGAAGCCAATATTGATGGATGCTTGACAGACTTTTCGATGGAGAATATTTTTGGTGGCAACATTGATCTCGATAACTTAGAGAACTATGCTAACCAACCAGTGCCCAATTATATCAATGAGGATAATACTGATGGTAATCCTATTACAGATATCGGAGCGACTTTAGGTCGTGTACTTTTTTATGACAAAAACTTAAGTGTCAATAATACAATAGCCTGTGCATCATGTCACTTACAAGAATTTGGATTTAGTGATACGCGAGTTGCATCTGTCGGTGTAGATGGAGCAACAGGTAGGCATTCTATGCGATTGATAAATTCTCGTTTTGCAGAAGAAGAACGATTCTTTTGGGATGAAAGAGCGGCGACGTTAGAAGATCAAGCGACTCAGCCAATTCAAGATCATATTGAAATGGGCTTCAGTGGAAACGATGGCGCTCCTGATTTAGATAGTCTAATTAGAAAAATGAATCAATTAGAATATTATCCTGTTTTATTAACTGATGCATTTGGTGACGCCATAATAACTGAAACCAGAATGCAACAAGCCATCGCTCAATTTGTGAGAAGTATTCAGTCCTTTGATAGTAAGTTTGACGTAGGGTTTGATATAGTAAGATCGCAGGGAGGTAACAATCAGCTTGGTTCGAATTTTCCAAACTACACAGATTCTGAGAATCGTGGAAAGGCACTATACCTTACCAATCCTAATAATCAAAACGGTCAGCGTGTTTCTGGAGGACTTGGTTGTAATCGTTGTCATGGAGCACCAGAATTTGATATAGATGATAATAGTGATAACAATGGAGTGATAGGAGTCATAGGAGATGCGAATGCAACGGACTTAACCAATACAAGATCTCCAAGTCTCCGTGATTTATTTGATGGAAATGGCAATCTCAATGGCCCAAGTATGCATGATGGTTCTCTGACAACCATCACTGCCATTATCGATCATTACAATGTCATCGAAGTTAATACTAACCTCGATAATCGATTAAGAGGTGGACCAGGAGGTGGTCAAAACAATGGGCAACGATTGAATATAACAGCCCAAGAACGGATAGATCTCGAAGCCTTTCTGAAGACTCTGACAGGATCAGATGTATATACGAATGATAAGTGGAGTGACCCTTTTATTAATTAGATCTGTCTGATTTAGTTTACAGAACCTGTACCACTTGGAGTGTTAAGGAAAGTGACTTTTCATTTTTACAGAGTCTTTATTGCAAATACACAGAATGAAATGGTCACCACCAGTACTTTTCATTGTTGTATTGTTTTTAGCTGTTATTCTTTATTTGGGACTTTTGTTAGGCACTAGTCATATACTCCAAGAGTTTCAGGCTACTGATATTATCACAAAC
>CALHUZ010000085.1 GCA_938039305.1 uncultured Saprospiraceae bacterium | reverse complement strand
AGATCCCAATAATTGTATTGAGATCAATAATCTCAATAAGACGTATTATATATCAAATAAAGGTCTTTCGATAAAAGACAAAATAGTAGACCTATTTAGCAACCGCAATAAGAATATCGTCCATGCTTTAAAAGATGTAAGTCTTCATGTTAAAACGGGAGAGTTCATAGGAGTCCTTGGCCACAATGGAAGTGGCAAATCCACTTTACTAAAAGCCATACTTGGTTGTATAGATCCAGATGAAGGTTCTAGTATAGAAACAAAAGGGAAAATTATAAGACTTGCTCTTGGTAAAGGTTTTGATTTAAATCTTTCTGCAAGAGACAATATTTACTTGAGTGGGACCATGCTTGGATTAAGCTTTCAAGAGATCGGTAGTAGGTTTAAGGATATCATTTCATTTGCTGAATTAAAGAAATTTGTAGACACACCGGTAAAGTTCTACTCAAGTGGGATGATCTCAAGGCTGGCCTTTGCAATAGCCATGCAAGCAGATGCGGATATATATCTGATCGATGAATTTTTCGCAGATGTAGGAGATATGCGATTTCAAGAGAAAGCTCATGAAGCTTTTGAACATAAAATCAAATCTGGAAAGACCGTTTTGCATGTCACTCACTCTGAAAAATTGCTAAGTAAGTATTGTACTTCTTATCTACTGATGAATAATGGAGAGGAAAAGGTATTTGGCGACCTTGGGGAAGCTCTGAAGTGCTATAAGTCTCTTGGCTGATGGGATCTGCAAGAAAGGTAGCTTCATAGCTATTATATTTTTAAGACAAATGAACTTCTTTTATTAGTTTCTTTTCCACCCTCTTAATCTCCCTCCAAAGGGAGAAATCTATTTTCTGCTATTTTTATTCAACTTATCCTGACTTACCAGCATGCAGTATCAACTCATCCTTTTCTCGCGACGGTGTCAGCGATTCATTTCCTTCTCTTGTGAAGAGAAGGAGGGGTTTTGAGGTAGCTCAGAATATGTTGTTTTTCCTTTTCAAGGTAACATAATGTTCACCCGTATTCATATTGTAAAACTGTCTAAACCTTGATTTGCTTGATTCTCTCGATGACTCGATGGCTTGATTTTCTTGAGTTCTTGATAGCATACTGTTCACCCATGCTCAATCTTTCTTTTTAGAGATGAACTATGGATGGATTTAGTGCGCGCGAACTCTCCTTTAGAAGTTGAAGGCGCGAGCGGGAAGGGATGAATCGACAATATATATTTTATTCTTTCCTTGATCAGAATAGGCAGATAATTAAGAATGATCGATAGGTAAACCGTTTAAGGTCTTATTGAATTTTTTAACTTCCGATCTTGTCTTTTTCATCATCGGTTTATGCTTGGCTAAGAACTTCTTCATATTAATAGCCTGATACTTTTTAAAGCCCTGATTTGTATCTGTACCAGAAGTGCTCCCTTCATGGTGATAGATCGTACTGTAAGGCGTCACCACGGTCTTTATTCCATTTTCCCAAGCTGTATAACAATAATCACTGTCCTCGCAGTAGCAAGGGTGAAAAGCGTCGTCAAATGTTCCTATTGCCTCGATCGTAGATCGCTTTATATACATCGCACATCCAGATACATATGGTACGGCCTTCGTCTTACTATATTCCTTGAGATCTGGCTGATCTCCTTTTCCCATATTTACACCAGTGCCATCCTCATAAAGTTCAGAACCAAACTCTTGTAAACCACCATCGGGGTACAAAATCTTCGACCCGGCAATTCCAACTTCGGCCGAGCGATAAGCGATGATAGACAATCCGCTTAACCACCCTTCTGTCACTTCTACATCATTGTTCAATAAGACCACATCGCGGTCATTATGTAGCTGCATCATTTTATTATTCGGTCTTACAAAGACCTCATTAGTGTCAGACAAAATTGATTTGACCCTGTCGTTATCTGCAGCGATGTCTCGCAAATATTCTTTTGTGCCATCACTACAGCCATTAGAGTGAACGTTGATATTGTAGTTGCGATGAATTGTATACTTAAGTATACTTTCTATACATGCTTTAAGCAAGTCCAGTCTGTTGTAAGTGACAATACAGATATCAACTGGGCGAAAGAAAGAACCCCACATCCCATCCAGAGCTCTTTCAGGGCCTATTATGCCCTTTATTTGGTGTTGTGCCTCCGTTCCTATATCCGATAGACTATACTCTTCTCTGATGGCTCTTATAATCGCTTTCGCAAAATCTTCATTAGATTCAGCAAGTAGCCCAGAAACTTCATGCTCAAGATGAATCCCTTCGTTTCCAATCGCATTAGTCACGACTGGAGTCATATATGAAATAGCCTCTGTAATCTTTCCTTTTACTCCAGCTCCAGTTAGCAGCGGGGCAACACTCAGTAAAGTCTTGTCATAAAGTTGTTCTAACTCTTCTGCTGTCACCCATCCTATAAATTTCACCCCTTCTAATTCATCTAATTCCAATATCTCTTTGGGTGCATTTGACCCTGCAAGGATCAGTTGAGCATCTTTGGATTGAGCCTTGACAAGTGGAAAAATATCCTTGGCTAGTCTTATAGCCGCTGAAAGATTAGGGTAATGATCATAGCCTCCTATAAAAAGAAGAATCGGCTGGTCAGGCTTTACATAAGATGATCTTTGGAAAGAATGAATATTAGATACAATATTGACTTGAGCAGTCGGTAGTTCTTGTGCAATAGCCTTTTTGTCTTCCTCTGACACAGTCCAGATGACGTCTGCCGCATCATAGGCTTTGACCTCTTTGATTTTGTTTTGCTTTACTCGTTCAAGCGTAAGGTCTTGCAATATGCCAATCGATCTTTCTTCACGAACCCAATGAACATCTACTGAATCAATTATTATTCTTGCTTGAGGATATAGGAGACGGATATCATCTATCTCATAATAAGT
>CALHUZ010000084.1 GCA_938039305.1 uncultured Saprospiraceae bacterium | reverse complement strand
ATCCACATCACATCAGCACAAGATATCTCTGTCTATATGCATCAGTACTTTGGTATGAGATCAGAAGCCTCAGTTGTCTTACCCAAAAGCTCTATCGGCAATTCATATTATGTGATTGCATTTACAGGAGTGGAAGAAGGCTTCTTCGGACCAGGTATATTCCCTTCTGAGTTTCTTATTGTAGCCAATGAAGATGAGACAAATATAGAATATACGCCTACGGCCCAAACGGCAAGTAGTTCGCCACTATCCCCAGCAACACGTAATGTAACTCTTAACAAAGGGCAAGTATACCAAGTCAGAGCCTTGAATCCTTTAGATGATCTGACAGGTACTTTTGTTACGGGTGATAAAGGCTTCTCTTTATATGCTGGCACTGCTTGGTCACAAGTTCCTCTTGGTTGTACGGCGATGGATAACTTGTTAGAGCAAATGTACCCTATCAGCACATGGGGCACAAAATATGTCGCTTCGCCTTTTGTCAATACCAGTTATGACCTTTATAGAGTGATTGCTTCAGAGGACAATACGGATGTCGATATCCAAGGAAGCTTTGTCTCCAACATCACCTTAGATGCCGGAGAGTATTTTGATTTCCAAGCAGCAAATGGTGCATTTGTGGAAGCGACCAACCCCATATCTGTAGCTCAATACATCGTAGGTTCTAATTGTAATGGAGGCGTAGGAGATCCATCTATGGTGATTCTAAATACCGTAGAACAAATCAGAGATACTGTGACGCTTTTCAATTCGAGTTTCTTTGACATCCAAGAACAATACATCAATGTAATATGCAAGGCTGGAGAAGAAGACTTAATCTTTATAGACAATGCTCAAGTAACTTCTCTTGGAGTCAGTTTTCAAAATATAGATAACGCCGGAAACTTTGCATATGCCACGATTCCAACAACCGTCGGAGCGCATACTTTATATACTCAAGGATGTGGTATCATAGCCATGGCTTATGGTTATGGCGATATTGAATCATATGCCTATAGCGGAGGTGCTTCATTTATCGACATCAATGAAAATCCAATTCCTGAAGGTGGATGCCTTAATGATACAATCGTCTTTTCAACAGGACTCCCTCCGGATAGATACAATGTGAGATGGGATCTTGGAGATGGCACGATGACAGAAGAACATTCATTTGAACACCTGTATAGTGGTTTAGGTAGCTTTCCATTATCACTCATCATAGATGATGTATGCTTTAATGAGATTGATACAATATATCGTGAACTTTTAGTTACCCTGCGAGAAGATATCATCGCCATTGATGACCAATCTGGCTGCGAAGGAAGCACTATTACCTTAGGTGCTATTGATCTTACAGGTGCACGATTTGAATGGACAGGACCAAACGAATTCATAGCCGAAGACCAATATCCAGAGATACAAGAAGTCTCAATCGAACAAGCCGGGCTTTATGAAGTAGTAGGAAATATCTCTGGTTGTAAAACAATCCCAGTGTCACTTGCTGTTGAAGTATGGGAAAACCCAACGCCTTTTCTGGGAGAAGATACTGTCCTTTGTACATTAGATGGAGATGTACTTACTCTTTCCATTGGTAGTTATGATTTTTATACTTGGAATGACGGATCAGACGCTGAGACATTTGAAGTAATGTCAGAAGGAGACTTCTCTGTAATAGTAGAAGATAGCAATGGTTGCTTAGGACAAGATTCTATTTTCATACAGCGGCAGTGCCCTACCCGCTTCTATGTTCCAAATGTCTTCACACCTAACGGCGATCAAGTGAATGATGGCTTCGGTGTATTTGGCATCGAACTCATATCAATGAAGCTCTCAGTTTATGATCGCTGGGGCCAACAGGTCTTCTATAGTGAATCAGAAGATGAATTATGGGATGGAAAAATGGATGGCCAAAATCTTCAGAATGGACAGTACATCTGGACCTTGGAATATGAAGGATTCTTAGAAGACGCCTCTACATTTGCAGATACTGAATCCGGCACGGTGTTGTTGTTTCGGTAGTAAGTATACAAAATTAGAAAACGAACCAAAGGAATTACAATCAAGAGTACTAACCTTGATACATATACTCCCAGGCACTTTTATAAACTCCATGCTTTTCAATGTGCTCTGCAAGCTCAACATAAGTAGCGTCATTTCCAAGTGTGCTCATGTCTCCAATCATCACCAACTTATACCTTGCTCTGGTCATGGCAACATTAAGACGTCTGTAGTCTTTTAGAAAACCGATCTCTCCATTTTCATTAGAACGTACCAATGAGATGTAGATGA
Organism: uncultured Saprospiraceae bacterium; assembly: GCA_938039305.1. GTDB lineage: Bacteria > Bacteroidota > Bacteroidia > Chitinophagales > Saprospiraceae > JAJRXG01. The sequence goes on along the minus strand of CALHUZ010000084.1, from coordinate 286 downwards.
CATCTTTTTCCTGACCTTGGAAGCCATCGATACTATTCACTTGAATATCTAAGGCCCGAAGAACAGTGTCTTCAGATATGTGCTGCCTGATACTTGAAACTTGTCTGGAGTAAGGACTGATGATACCTATACTAACTTCTGGAGTTAGCAAATGCGGAATGGAAAGAACATGTTCTCTTAGAATATTAAACTCTCCATCATTAGCTAAACTTCGATGATGCGGACTTCTTTCTTCTTCAAATCCACAACCACTTGTATCTATAAATGTGACGATTTCATTATCATC
>CALHUZ010000083.1 GCA_938039305.1 uncultured Saprospiraceae bacterium | reverse complement strand
ACATCTTGAACATAAGATTTGAGTTCTACTTTCGAACGATGTATCTTTTTAGATATCGTCGTAGAAAGAGAAACTTCTATGCCTTCGGCATCGAAGCAATCTTCCTCTACGAGGTATTCGAAGTATCCTTCTTTATCTGTGATTAACTCATGAACCTGATCTCCGATGGTTAGATCTAATCTCTTTCTTTTGATCTCCCAACTCAAGGCCCGCCTGAGTGTATAGAACAAAGAAAGGAGATAGCCATTCATGAACTCACTTTTACTTTTTGAGCCATAAAGAAGTCGCCCCTTAATATAGATGTGGCTTTCCGTATACAGACTTGTATAGACATCAAATCTCACATTTCGCCTCATGAGCGGTAAGATATGAGTTATGAATCGAAGTATAAACTGAAGCGGCTAATCTAAGTATTATTAATTGCAGCATAACTACACCAGCTAGGTTAGAACGGATTACTATATTTACTTCAAGTGGAAACACACTTAATAAAACAACCTGAACAATGAAGCAGCTACTTAGCCTTATCGTCATCTTATGCTCTGTCTACATCTCTTATGGACAAAGCGAATCGGCGGCGGATGACAAGTCATACTATGAACCACTCAAATACCGTAATATCGGGCCATTCAGGGGTGGTCGATCTGTTACGTCTTCTGGCGTGATCGGCGATCCACTCACCTACTACATGGGCACCACGGGAGGTGGACTGTGGAAAACGGAAGATGCGGGACAACGCTGGCACAACATATCAGATGGCTTCTTCAAGACAGGTTCTGTGGGTGCGATATCGGTCTCAGAAAGCGATCCGAACGTCTTGTACTGCGGTATGGGAGAGCATGCACCTCGAGGTGTGATGACTCATCACGGTGATGGCGTCTACAAATCTATCGATGCTGGTAAGACTTGGAAACATATCGGACTGACTAATACTCAGCACATATCAAGAATAGAAATCCATCCGACTAATCCTGACATCGTCTATGTAGCGGCTCAAGGTAATCTCTATGGCCCTAATCCTGAGCGTGGTATCTATAAGTCAACCGATGGCGGTGAGACGTGGACCAATGTACTATTTGTAGACAATAAAACTGGTTGCGCAGAGCTCTCTATGGATATGAATTATCCGCACATCCTATATGCAACTATGTGGGAGCATCAACGATTTCCTTGGCTGGTCAAAAGTGGTGGACCCGGAAGTGGCGTTTATAAATCAACAGATGCTGGTGATACATGGCAAAAGATAGAAAAAGGATTACCTGAAGAGATGGGTAAGATGGCGATAGATGTAAGTCGAGCTAATTCTGACAAAGTATATGCACTTATAGAAAGCGATTCTAATTTAGATAAAGGTGGTTTGTTCGTAAGTAATGACGCTGGCGCAAATTGGAAAATGGTCAGTGGAGATAATAGATTGACCCAACGGGCTTGGTATTACATCGAGGTGTTTGCAGATCCCAATGATGAAGAAACTGTATATGTATTGAGTGCACCTGCCCTCAGATCTATCGACGGTGGAAAATCATGGAAGCGGCTCACGGGTACACATGGAGACTTTCACGATCTCTGGATACATCCAGAAAACCCTAAGAATCTCTGTATAGCCAACGATGGCGGTGCAGCTATCAGTTTCAATTATGGCGAGACATGGTCACGTCAGGACAACATGCCAACAGCACAATTTTATAGAGTCACTGTTGACAACTTAACTCCTTATAACATATACGCTGGACAGCAGGACAACTCTTCTATCAAGATCGCAAGTAGATCAGTGGGTGGTCGTTCTATAGGGCCTGAAAACTGGAGTCCTTCTGCAGGTGGTGAAAGTGCCTTTTTAGCATTTGATCCAGACAATCCGCGATATGTGATGGGTGGCAGTTATCTCGGAACCATAAACCTATTAGACACAGAATCTAAAGCGAGTACAAAGGTCATGCCCTCTCCTATCCAATACTTAGGGAGAGAAGCACGTGACATGAAGTACCTCTACAATTGGAATGCTCCAATTATAAAATCACAACACGAACCTAATACCTTCTATCATGGTGCTCAACTCTTACTGCGCACAAGAGACAATGGCGTCACTTGGGAAGAGGCATCTCCAGACCTAACGCGCAATGATGATAGCAAGCAAGGAAATGGAGGTGGACCATTTACTAACGAAGCAGTTGGAGCAGAGAACTATGGGACACTGGCCTATGTCGTAGAATCACAACACGAAGCAGGTGTGATCTGGACTGGCTCAGATGATGGCTTTGTACAAATCACAAGAGACAATGGCGTCACGTGGACAAATGTCACACCCAAAGGACTAGAAGAATGCTTGATCAATGCAATTGATATTTCACCTCATGATCCAGCAACGGCGTATATCGCAACTACACGTTATAAATTTAATGATCACAGACCAGGGCTTTATAAAACAACTAACTACGGTAAGACTTGGACCAATATCAGTGGCAATCTTCCGAACAATGCTTTTACAAGAGTCGTGAGAGAAGATGACAAACAAAAAGATCTTCTAATCACTGGAACAGAGTTAGGCATCTTCGCTTCTTGGGATGGTGGATCCAACTGGGAGTCACTTCAACTTAATCTTCCGATCTGCCCGATCACAGATCTAATTATAAAACACGACAACTTAGTTGTTGCTACTTCGGGGCGTTCATTTTGGATATTAGATGATTTGGATGTATTAAGACAGAAGAATGATAAGACTGATGAACTGCAATTTCTGAAACCACTTCCTGCGACACTTAGCAATCACAGAAGCCCGATGAACAATACTTCTTCATCTTTCAAAGGCACTGATCCTCTAACTGGCATCAACCCAGCTAATGGTGTTGTACTCTTTTATAATCTACCAGAAGTTGAAGAAGATCAAGATGTTACGATTGAGATCATTGACGCTCAAGGCAAATTAGTCAGAACCATTAGTTCTAAAAAAGATCCAGAGTTCTCCTCATGGGCAGGAGGTCCATCTGCAGCTCCTTTACTTTCTAAAAAGAAGGGCCTTAACAGATTCGTATGGGACATGAAGCACACAGGTATGAATGGAGTGGAAGACACCTACATCGAAGCCAACTTTAGCGGTCATAAAGCGATACCGGGAACCTACTCAGTAGTTATGAAGTATGGAGACAAGGCCTTAACAAGCGAAGCCACCATCTTACCTAATCCTTCTTATGCAGCAACTCCAGAAGATTATCAAGAATATGACCAGTTCATGAGTAAGGCTGAAGAAGAAGTGATAGAGATGCATGATATGATCAACTCGATGGCAGACATGCGTGCTTCGTTAGAAGGCATACTTGAAAATGTTGACGATGATGATAATGCTCAACTTAAAAAAGAGGGAGAGGCACTAATTAAAAAGATGAATGACTGGGACGGCGACATGATCCAACGAAAGGCTAAAGCATACGATGATGTAGAAAATTTTCAAAATAAATTCACAGCCGAATATCTCTTCCTCATCAATGCAACAGACAGTGCCATCCCGAAAGTTAATAATGCTTCTAAGGAGCGCTATTCAGATTTAGAAACACAATGGTCTACTCTAAAATCAAGAGGCGATGAGATTATAACCAAAGATGTTCCTAAGATCAACTCGAAGTTGTGGGAGGCAGGAGTTGGAGCAGTGAAAATGTTGAAAAAAAAGAAAGTGAAGAATCCGTAAGGTTTATCATTCCTTAAACTTTAGCGACCATATGATATTCAGAACAAGCATCTTTACTACAATCATAAGTTTATTCCTGTTAGCCAGTTGTAGTGAAAATACTACTAAGACTGAAAAGCAGCCTAACGTGCTATTCATCCTCGTAGATGACTTAGGCGCTCATGATCTTAGCTGTATGGGCAGCACTTACTATGAGACACCTCACGTAGACCGCATCGCCAATGAAGGCATGGTCTTCACACAAGGTTATGCGGCGAGTAGAGTTTGCAGTCCATCAAGGGCAAGTATCATGACTGGGCAATTCACCGCAAGGCATGGTATCACAGATTGGATAGGTGCAAGAACCGGTGAAGCTTGGAGAGAGCAAGGTAGACATGACAAATTACTTCCGGCAGCATACAACCATGTGCTGCCTAAAAAAGACATTTCGATGGCGGAAGCTTTTCAATCAGCTGGGTACAGGACTTTCTATGCAGGCAAGTGGCATCTGGGAAATGAAGGTTCTTATCCTGAAGATCATGGCTTCGACATCAACAAAGGAGGCTGGGAGAAAGGAAGTCCTATTGGTGGTTACTTTTCACCTTGGACAAATCCGCGATTAGAAAATGGAGCACCAGGAGAAAATCTATCTATGAGATTAGCGAGAGAGACAGCTAACTTTATAGATGCAAACAAAGAACAGCCATTATTTGCATTCATGTCTTTCTATGCAGTTCATGGGCCTATACAGACAACACAAAAGAAATGGGCTCATTATAGAGATAAAGCTGAAGCACAGGGCATACCAGAAAGTGGTTATGAGATGGAAAGAGTACTTCCCATCAGAACTGTACAAGACAATCCAATTTACGCAGGACT
>CALHUZ010000082.1 GCA_938039305.1 uncultured Saprospiraceae bacterium | reverse complement strand
GTGCGATCCAGTTGTGCTGGTAGCCATGACATATCATTGCCGATCTGAGTTTCTTCACTATTAGCAAGCGGGTGACTTTCTACATTAGCTTCATCGATGACGTACAATCCATATTTGTCACAGAGGTCATACCAATAGGGATGGTTTGGATAATGACTTGATCGAACTGCATTGATATTATGCTGTTTCATCAGTTTGATGTCCAGCTCCATTGAGGCTTTGGAGACTATGTGTCCAGTATACGGATCTGTCTCATGCCGGTCAACTCCTTTTATATTGATGGCTTTTCCATTGACCAGAACTTGTGGGCCTGAGCCGATATCATTGATCTGTACATTTCTAAATCCTATTCTTTTTTTGATGTGCAAGTCGTTCTGCTTATTGGCTGGGTCTAATAGACTTATGTTAAAATCAAAAAGATGTGGTGTCTCTGCAGACCAAGCATGAACATCTGGAATCAAAGTGTCCAGCATGATCGTTTGAGCACCAAAACTGTCGATTGTTATTTTCTGATTTGGAAAATTAAAACTTCCATGGTCATCTTTAAGTGTGATTCTAATTTCTCTATCTGCACGAATGCTAGTAGGATTAACTAAATGAATATCCGCTTTGAAAATTCCATCTTTAAAATCCTGATCTAAGTCAGCTATGATGTTAATATCGCTGACGTTGACATGAGGCCTTGTATGGAGATAGACTTCTCTTTCGATACCTGAAAGCCTAAGCATATCTTGACTTTCGATATAGCTCGCATCACTCCACCTATACATTTGGATTGCTATGTGATTAGCACCCTTTTTAACAAGATCGGTGATGTTGAATTCCGCTGGGGTTTTAGAACCTTGAGAATATCCTGCAAAGGTTCCATTGATATATAGATACATGGCAGACTTAGCACCTGCGAAATGCAGTATGATTTCATCCTGTATCCAATCTTCAGGGATGTCAAATGTGTGTCTGTATGTTCCTACGGGATTATAGTCACTTGGTGCCTTGGGCCATTGTGATTCAAAAGGGTAAGCTTCGTCTAGATAAATAGGGTATCCGAACCCTTCTACTTCCCAGTTTCCAGGTACGCTGATTTGATCCCAAGAGCTATCATCTAATTTTAAATTATAAAAATCCTTGATTCTATCTTTAGGTGATTCGGTCCAGTGAAATTTCCATTTACCATCGAGTGATAAAAAGCGATCTGACGATGTCATATCTCCATGCGCTGCCTTATCACTTGTTTCAAAAGAAAAAAAGTCAGCGCGAGGATCAAGCTTGTTAATGCCAAATAACTTGTGATCTTCGTGATAGGACTTTTGGATAGAAAGGCTATCAACTTTGCAAGCATTTAGCGTGACTGCCAGTATGATAGAATAAAATGCAAAATTGAAAAACCCAAAGCCCTTCATGGTAGCTGTCTTGTAGATTTATGAAGGCTGCGATATACTTCCTAAGATGGATTTTAAAAATTCATTAATGTCAAATACTGGATGTTCTGCTAAGCCCATTCTAACCACCACAAGGTCATGACTTGGAAAGATGAATACGTATTGTCCTTGGAAGCCATTGCATGAATACATGTCATCTGGTACATCAGGATATGCGCTATGCTCTGCATTGAGCCAGAATTGTCCACCATAGATGCCCTTGCCATCTGAAGCAGGTGTTCTGACAAAGTCCACCCAACTTTTATCTATAATTTGATCGCCATACCAATTACCATCGTTTAAATATAGCAGACCGAGCTTTCCCCAATCGCGCGGAGTAGCATAGCAATAGGATGAACCAGTATAAAGGCCAGATTCATCCGTCTCCATGACGGCGCTATTCATACCGATGCGATTGAACAAAGTGTCATATGGAAATCTCAAATACTCCTCTTTGTTCCCTACTTTATCTAAGATCAATTTAGAAAGAAGATTGGTCGTGCCACTGCTGTAAGACCAGTGTGTCCCAGGTTCATGTTCTAAGAATTGTATCCTTGGTATGATGGACGCATCTTCAGAGGTGTATAGCATCTTAGTGGCATCTGAGAGTTCGTCATAAACTTCTTCAAATGCAAGACCACTTTGCATCTGCATCATATCTTTCAGTGAGATCTTACTGCGTTCATCTGTCCAACTTTCAAACAACCGTTGATCTCTCAAGTTCAATTTTCCATTTTTAGCCAGTACTCCGATCAATGTGCCAGTGATACTTTTTGTCATAGACCATCCAAGTATCTCGGTGTCAGCATCGAAGCCGTCAGCATATTTCTCGGCAATGAGTTGATCTTTATAGATGACCACTACACCGCGTGTCTTCAGTTTAGGATTCTCGATACTTTCGTCAAATGCTCCATCTATAGCAGCTGTCAACTTTGGCATATTGACTTCAGGATAGATAGTATCGTATTGAAGATTAGATCCTTGCGGCCATTTGGTTATCGGAGATATTGCTGGACGTTGAACTGATAGATCAGTTGCATAATCATCTACGCCATCGATCAGTATGCAGCCGACGTCATTGCGATATACAGCCGTCCTTGGTTTTAATCCGAAGATGGAAGATGTCACTGATTTTGACAGGAGGTTGATCTTGGTTTTGGTCAATGACAAAGGCCCAAAGCCTAAATCCTCTGATTGAATACTTTCTTGAGTACGATCTGCTATAAATGTACAAGAGCACATTTTTTTAGCTGCATATCCATTGGCGGTCGGAAATTGTGGATAAAAGACAAAGTAGCCATAGACAAAAACAGCGAGCAGAAGGAGAACGATGAGGAGTAGCAGTTTCTTCATAATATTGACAAGTTAACACATACCTAAGACACAAAGAAATTCAGATTTTAGAAAGCTATTCTGATCTTCTCCATTGTTGTGAAGACTCGTTGTAGCCTTGGCTATAGCTGTGTTTGCGCCGCGCTTAGGTCAAAATAGCAATTCTTCATTCCCCTTCTTTCTACATGTCTTAAGTATTAGATCTGTTAACTTGATTTATTTGAGAATCAGAATATCTAAGGTTCTCAAGCTCGGGATAAAATTTGCATATTGCAATGCACTAAGTGCATAACTTATAATTAGTCATTGATGAAGGAGTTAAGAAGTCAAAATTGGTTTGGCAGAAAAGGGAAAGATGGTTTTATCTATCGAGCATGGATGAAGAATCAGGGCATACCTGATGATGCCTTTCAGGGCAAGCCAGTCATCGGGATCTGTAACACTTGGTCTGAGCTTACACCATGTAATGCTCATTTCAGGGAACTGGCAGAGTCTGTAAAAAGAGGAGTCCTAGAGGCAGGAGGGTTTCCACTAGAGTTTCCAGTAATGTCGCTTGGTGAGACCTTAATTAAGCCAACGGCTATGCTCTATCGCAACCTGATGAGTATGGACACTGAAGAGTCTATAAGGGCTAATCCTCTGGACGGAGTTGTGCTCTTGTGTGGTTGTGATAAAACCACTCCAGCCACAATCATGGGAGCTTCAAGCGTAGATCTACCGACCATAGTCGTTTCAGGTGGACCTATGCTAACTGGTAAGTATCGAGGAAAAGATGTAGGCACGAGTGATGTCTGGAGATGGAATGAGCAAAACAGATTAGGTGAGATAACGGATGAAGAATTCCGATTTGCAGAAGGTTGTATGGCACGAAGCAAAGGGCACTGTGCAGTTATGGGTACCGCATCAACGATGGCTTGTATGGTAGAGTCACTTGGGCTTTCACTTCCAGAAAACGCAGCTATACCGGCGGCAGATTCAAGGAGAAAGGTTATCGCTCAGCTGAGTGGTAGACGGATCGTAGATATGGTAAAGGAGGATATCTGCTTATCGCAAATATTAACTAAAGAGGCATTTGAGAATGCGATTATACTCAATGCGGCCATCGGAGGCTCTACTAACTTTGTAGTACACCTCTTGGCTATAGCAGGTAGGATAGGAGTTGATCTAACTTTAGATGACTTCGATAGAGTAGGGAGTCAGATCCCACTGATGGCTAATCTTCAGCCTTCCGGCAAATATTTCATGGAAGACTTTTACTAC
>CALHUZ010000081.1 GCA_938039305.1 uncultured Saprospiraceae bacterium | reverse complement strand
CCATTCAGGTTGAGATATGTGATGGAGAAGCATACGAAGGGTATAGTGTCTCAGGAGAATACACAGATATTTTTGCATCATCCACAGGATGTGATTCGATACGTAGATTAGAGTTGGAAGTTCTGGATGCCTCTGATCAACTGTGCACCACAACAAGTACTTTAGATATAAATGACAAATTAGAATACAGCATATACCCAAACCCATTTGTTGAGGAATTCTACTTTTCTAATATCCCACATGGCAACTATGATATGACTCTTTTTGATAGGGTAGGCCGCCTCGTGATTTTACAAGAAATAAAAATATCTGACCGTACGCCAATTGAGATTCCGTCCATCAGCCCGGGCTTATATCTTATCAAACTGGTATCAGCGGATGACAATAGAGTTTATGCTTTGAAGGCAGTTAAGAATTGAGGCGAGAGGAGTCAGGAAAAGAAGGGAGAGGACTCAGGTGTCAGAAATAAAGGAGTTGGGAGTCAGATTTCAGAGCTGAGAAACATGATCGATTGTCTGTCGTAATCTGTTCTCTACTTTGAGCTTGCACTTGGCACCTACCTTCGGTACTTTAAAGATGATCTTGACTCTTGGACTTGATTCTTGCGCTTGAACTTCCAGTGAGTCCGTCGTCCGAACATCGCTGGTCTCATAGTCTGCAATCTGATCTCTGCAATCTGACCTCTGTTTCTGATCTTGATACTTGCGTTTGAACTTCCAGTGAGTCCGTCGTCCGTCGTCAGAATAACCGTGGACTGCAATTCTGACATCTGCTATCTGCCATCTGTTGTCTATTTCTGAACTTGATACTTGCGCTAGATCTTTTAAATGCGTCTGTCGTCCGTGGTCTGAATAACTGTGATCTACAAATCTCACATCTGACATCTGCCCTCTTTTCTCTGTTTGCTATTGACCATCAACCGATATCCATCAACTATACATTCTGCTAATTACCGTTCATTTACTCTTAGCTGTAATCTGTATGTTTGTAATACATCTATATAACATTCAAAATAAAGAACATGGCTGAACTTAAGATTAATGGAAAGTCCATCAATGTTGAAGTAGAAGGCGGCATGCCCTTGCTTTGGGTCCTTCGCGACGAACTCAATATGACTGGAACCAAGTATGGTTGTGGTGTTTCTTCATGTGGTGCATGCACTGTGATGATAGACGGTGTGGCAACGAGAAGTTGTGTAGTGCCAGTTGCAACAGCAGTCGGTAAAGAGATTAAAACTATAGAAGGGATTTCTCCAGATGGAGAGCTTACAGCAGTGCAGCAAGCATGGATAGAACATCAGGTACCTCAATGTGGCTACTGCCAGTCAGGTATGATCATGGCCGCAGAAGCACTCTTGGATAAGATACCGGCTCCAACAGATGAAGACATCAATGCTGAGATGACTAACATCTGTCGCTGCGGCACCTTCCAACGTGTCCGTTCAGCGATACATAGTGCGGCTAAGCTTCGTGCTAACCAATCAGAGATGCTCGGTTAATCTTTCATCAATTCATTAAGCAGACTTAAAAGCTACATTATGGCTAATCAAGATAAAAAATCAAAAAAAGGTAAGTGGGGCCGTCGGGCATTTATAGTGACAGGTGGTCTCGTAGGAGGTGGCTTGGTCATCGGTGTCGGAGGAAACATTTACGTAAGTAATCAGATCAAGAAGTTTTCAGGCAAAGGGTTTAATAAAGGAGATAGTGTGATGAATGCTTGGGTAAGTATAGCTCCAGATAATACGATCACAGTCGCGGTACCAAGAGCTGAGATGGGACAAGGAGTCTATACATCATTGCCGATGTTAGTTGCAGAAGAACTGGAAGTTGATGTGAATAAGATCAAGGTCTTTCATCCACAACCAGAATCTCCCTATGCTAATACCACCTTCCTTGCAGGTGGGCCAAGAGATGTACATAAAGGATTGAGCGTGATAGAAAAGATCGCTTCATTCATGAACATCGTCGGTACAGGAGGGAGTACGACAATCGTTGATGGCTTTGGTACTTATAGAGCGGCAGGAGCTACAGCACGAGTGGCATTGGTTAGAGCAGCCGCTGAGAAGTGGGGCGTTCAAGAAGGTGATTGCTATGCCGAAGATGGCCATGTGATCAATAAGTCAACAAAAGAAAAATTAAGCTACGGTGATCTTGCTGTAGCAGCATCATCCATAGAGGTTAGTGAAGTGCCAGCATTTAAGGCGCAGAAGGATTTCAAAGTTATAGGAAAGCCGATCGCGAGATTAGATGTGCCAGAGAAGGTGACTGGGACAGCAGAATTTGGAATAGATGTCAGACCAGAAGGTGTGCTATTTGCAGCCATCAAGCATCCAGAGCATCTTGCAGGTGTCATCACTTCTATAGATAATATCACCGAAGTAGAAGCGCTACCTGGAGTGAAGAAGGTAGTAATGTTAGCTGATGGCAAAGGAGTCGCTGTCATAGCAGACAATACTTGGCGTGCAAAGAATGCCACTCTAACACTTGAAGTCACAGAAGACAGCAAAGCAAGTGAAGGGCTCAGCTCGGCGTCAATATCTCAAAAGATGAAAAGCATCATCGACAACGATGAGATGATCGCTACGCCAGAAGATGAAGGAGATGTTGAGGGGATATTTGGGAAAGAAGGAGTGAAGATAATAGAGTCGGTTTACGAAGTCCCGTATTTGGCGCAAGCCACTATGGAGCCGTTGAATTGTACTGTCTTAGTCGATGGTGAAAAAGCAAAGATCTGGGTAGGGCATCAATTTCCATCCATGGCAAAATCAAAGGTGGAAGAAATCACCGGTGCCACTGATGTTGAAATCCATGTGACTTACCTCGGTGGAGGTTTTGGCCGTAGAGCAGAACTGGACTTTGTTGAAAAATCAGCAGAAGTAGCAGCAGCTATGCCAGGTGTCCCTGTGCAACTGTCATATACAAGAGAAGAAGACATGCGATATGGTATGTATCGCCCAACAGCTACAAGCAAATTCAAAGCTGTCGTAGCTGCAGATGGTACTATCTCCGCTTGGGAAAACAAAATGGCCTTGCAATCAGTCATGAATAACTCTATGTTAAGGATGATGCCTTCGCAGGCGCCGAAGCCAAAAGATGATATCATGACTATCGAAGGTGCAGCTCATCTGCCATATGCTATGGACAATAGAAAGGTGGCTTTCGGTCATCTTGATGTACCAGTTCAGGTAGGTAACTGGCGTAGTGTCGGTAGCTCTCAGAATGGTTGGTTTACTGAAGCCTTTATGGATGAATGTGCCACTGCAGCAGGCCAAGATCCATACTTATTCAGAAAGAGTAAGTTGGGGGCATTTCCGCGCTTCGAAGCGGTGCTTGATAAGGTCGCTGAGATCAGTGGATGGAAGAACCCTAAGGAAGAAGGAGTCTTTATGGGTATTGCGCTTCATAAGTCATTTGGAAGTATTGTTGGTGAGGTAGCTAAGATTAGAGATTTAGGAGATAAAAAGATCGCTATAGAAGAATTCTTCTGTGTGATAGATTGCGGTAGGATAGTGAATCCAGATACTGTAGAAGCACAGATGCAGAGTGGTATCGTCTATGGGTTGTCAGCAGCGATGTATGGCAAGATCACTATCGGCGGAGGCAAGATCATAGAAGGTAACTTCCCAGAGTATGAGATGGTCCGTATGAATGTCTCACCTCAGATGACGGTACACATCATGGAAGTAGATGAGTATCCAGGTGGAGTAGGAGAGCCAGGTACACCGCCAGCAGCACCGGCATTGACTAATGCTATTTACGCAGCGACTGGTGATAGAGTGAGAGAATTGCCGCTTGTAAAGAGTGGATATACTTTTGTTTAAAAGAAGTGCCTAAAGTGAAGATGTGATAGAATGCATTTGGCTTTCGCCAAATGATTCGAAGTGCAAATTATCTGAATCGTGGTTTATGCTTCCTGATTCATGCCAATAATCTCTACGACATCTCACTGATGCATCCTTGATTTTAGTTTACTTCGTAACAAGAAATAAAATAGACACATCATGACTGTTAAAGACAGAGTAGCCATCGTCACAGGTGGAGCAAGAGGTATCGGACAAGCGATTTCAGAATTATTTGCAGAGAAAGGTGCAAAAGTGATCATCTGGGATCTTTTAGATGATGGCGCTCAGGTGGCAAAGGATATAACTGCTAAGGGCCAGTCTGCGGAGTTCATGAAGATCTCTATCACAGACAGAGATGCGGTATTTGGAGCAGTAGAAGATATTGTAAAAAGATATGGCACTGTAGATATCTTAATCAATAACGCAGGCATCACTAAAGACAAGACATTGCTCAAGATGAGTGATGATGAGTGGGATGCAGTTATCGATGTGAACCTAAAGGGGCTCTTCTATTGTACAAAGGCCGTGGCTCCGATCATGAAGGAGAAAGGCTACGGAAGAATTATCTCAGCGTCTTCTACGACAGGTCTCAGAGGAAATTATGGTCAGACGAACTACGCAGCAACTAAAGCAGGTGTGATTGGTATGACTAAGACATGGGCCCTTGAGTTAGGTAGATATGGTATCACTGTAAACTCTATAGCACCAGGATATACACAGACACCAATGACAGAAGCGATACCTGACAATATCAAGCAAATGGCACTTATGACGATACCTGTAGGCTTCGTAGCAGAGCCTATGGATCTTGCAGTAGGGTATTTATTTTTAGCCTCTGACGAAGCAAGATTTGTCAGTGGTATATGCCTTCCGATCGATGGAGGATTCACCAGATGATAATTTATTTAAAATTGAATGGTTGATCTTGATAATGTGAATTAAAGAATTATATATTTGCATCGCTTTACAGCCGGCCCGTTCGTCTAGGGGTTAGGACGCCAGGTTTTCATCCTGGTAGCAGGGGTTCGAATCCCCTACGGGCTACAAAGCAAG
>CALHUZ010000080.1 GCA_938039305.1 uncultured Saprospiraceae bacterium | reverse complement strand
GCTTCGAGCGGATACGCGCATCTTGAGCGCTGAAGTATTTGTAGATGCACATCAAAATTTAGTAGTGGAAGCCGTTCAGAGGAGACCTATTTTAAGAGTGATGAATCAGCACAATGATCAGTATTACATCGATCAATCTGGGGCATACGTTAGAAAGGTTGATAAGAAAGCAACAAGAGTACCAGTGGTGACAGGGTATGTCGAACCATTAAAACCTAATGGTGATATAACTAAACTACCAAGACTCACGAAGGCTTACAAGATTATAATGCAGACCCGTAAGGATCCGGTTTTGAAGGCTCTTATTGAGCAGGTGCATTTTGAAAAAGAAGGAAGAATAGTATTGATACCTAAGATCGGTGATGATAAAATAGTAATTGACCATTTAGATCAATTAGAAAAGAAATTAGAGAATCTCAAGTTATTTTATAAGCAATTAGCAATGACGGACACTTGGGAAAAGTATGATGAGATAGATATATCTTACCATAACCATGTTGTTCAACGTAATTCTGATAACCCATAATATTTGACATATGAATCATGACGCTACTTTAAAAAATGATGTGATTGTCGCTATTGACATAGGGACAACGAAAGTCTGTGCCATCGCTGGTCGCAAGAATGAGTATGACAAGATTGAAATCGTTGGTGTAGGTACAGTTGTGTCTGAAGGTGTATCTCGTGGTGTAGTATCTAATATTGACAAAACAGTCAAAGCCATTCAAGAAGCGATAAATATCGCCGAACGAAATGCCGACATGAAGTTCAATGATATTCATGTGGGTATTGCCGGACAGCATATCAAAAGTCTTCATCATAGAGGTCTTTTAGTGAGAAGTGATCTTAATTCTGAGATTTCAGAAGATGACGTCGACAAGTTGATTAATGACATGTATCGATTAGTCTTGCCTCCAGGGGATAAGATTCTTCATGTGATTCCTCAAGAATTTTCTGTAGATGATGAGCAGAACATTATCGACCCGATCGGTATGTCTGGAGTAAGGCTTGAAGCTAACTTCCATATCATCACAGGTCAGATATCAGCTTCTAAGAATATTCTAAGATGTGTTGAGAAGTGTGGTTTGAATGTCATTGATATGACGCTTGAGCCTATAGCTTCTTCTTCAGCAGTTCTTTCTAATGAGGAAAAGATGGCTGGAGTTGCACTTGTAGATATTGGAGGTGGTACAACAGATATTACAATTTTTAAAGACGGCATCATCAGACATACAGCGGTGATTCCATTTGGTGGAAACGTCATCACTAAAGATATACAAGAGGGGTGTACAGTCATGCATGAGCAAGCTGAGAAACTGAAAGTTAAGTTCGGTTCTGCTTTGGCTGATGAGATATATGACAATAGAATAATTACAATTCCTGGATTTAAAGGAAGAGAACATAAAGAGCTTTCTGAGAAGAATCTATCTCGAATCATTCAAGCGAGAATGGAAGAGATATTCTCATATGTTTTCTGGGAAATTAAGAGATCAGGATTTGAAAAGAAATTGATAGCAGGGCTTGTGTTGACAGGTGGTGGTTCTTTATTGAAACACGTCAACTTGCTTGCAGAATACGAAACTGGATTGTCATGTCGTAAAGGACAACCGATAGAACACTTGGCTCATGGTTATACTTCGGCTTTAGCAAGTCCGATATATGCTACTGGGATAGGATTACTCATACATGCAATAAATAATGAAGAAATGAAACAAGAAGTACAGGAAGCTCTTGATCATCCGGAGGATTGGCAAGACATGCCACCACACGATGATCTAAGTGCTAACCGATGGTATAAGAAGATATTTACTTATACAAAAGAATTTTTTGAGGCCACCCCAGATACCGATTTTTAATATTGCTCCTCGTTCCCAAACGAAGAGTGACCCCGATTTTTTAAACTATTATGAAAACAATGTTGACTTACAATCGTGCACTATCCCAAATAGTTAGATTGTAAAGTCATTTCGACAAATCTTAAAATGATAAGTTATGTCATTAGAATTTGATTTTAAAAAAAGAACTGGCACTATCATCAAGGTAATTGGTGTAGGTGGCGGCGGCGGAAATGCTGTAGGCAATATGTATCGTGAAGGCATCCAAGGTGTTGACTTTGCCATATGCAATACTGACATCCAAGCTTTGGACAATAGTCCTATAGAGATGTGCATACAGCTAGGTCCACACCTGACAGAAGGAAGAGGCGCAGGGTCAAAGCCAGAAGTTGGAAAGCAAGCATGTCTTGAATCTGTTGAAGATATCAAGGACTTTCTCAATGATGGGACGAAGATGGTATTTGTCACTGCCGGCATGGGCGGTGGAACAGGTACTGGAGCCGCTCCTGTAGTTGCAAAAGCTGCGAAGGAGATGGGTATTTTAACAGTAGCAATTGTGACGTTACCTTTCAAGTTTGAGGGAATGAGACGTCAGAGATATGCTATTGAAGGATTAGAAGAGCTAAAGCAAAATGTAGATGCTTATCTAGTTATATCAAATGATCGACTTTTCAAAATGTATGGCGACCTAGGATTGTCAGCTGCATTTGCTAATGCTGATGCTATCTTGACTACGGCTGCTAAAGGCATTGCCGAGATTATAACAGTCTGGGGAAGTATTAATGTTGATTTTGAAGATGTCAATACAGTCATGAGAGGTTCAGGTGTTGCTATCATGGGCAATGCAATTGCAGAAGGTGAAGACCGTGCTCGCAAAGCTATAAGCCTTGCGATGACATCACCACTTCTTGAGGACAATGATATAAGAGGTGCACAGCACATACTGCTTAATATAACTTCTGGAAAAAGTGAAGTCACCATGACCGAGATTGGTGAGATCACAGAATACGTTCAGGAAGAAGCTGGATATGGTACTAACCTCATATGGGGTAGTGGGCATGATGCATCTTTAGGAGAAAAAATAAGTGTGACCTTGATAGCTACGGGCTTCAAGACTAATCATGTTAATGAGACTAAGATAGTCGATGAGAAAGTTAGAATTCCACTTGATGAATCTAAAATGCTCACTGAAGAAAATGGTTTTGTTGTTGGATTAGATGATGATCATGCAGCTGCTAATACAGTTGACTTTGAAGAAGATGATGTAAGACGCACGATTCAAGAGTTAAACCACAATACAGAATACTCTAGCGCACCGAGATATCAAGAACCTGTCAATGATAGTATAGAAAATGATGATACAAAACATCACTATCATAAGATGGAACAAGCTCGTCGTACATATATGAGAAAGAATCTCGCTCTTGGTTTAGATAATCCAAAGACCATCAATGACATGGAGAACGAGCCTGCTTATAAGAGACGTAACGTTGTACTCGATGATACCAAGGAATTGAAGGCAAGGGCTGATCTATCTCGATTTGAGATAAGTCCTGATGACGATAATCCTCTACAGCAATCATCGAACTCATTCTTACATGAGAACGTCGATTAACAGAATTATTTATTTTATATATTAAAAATAATTTACATATATCTACCTACATATTATGAAAGGTTTATATATTTACAACATAAAGATATATACTCACTGACAGTCCGTTGTAAGACGGAGTTTATTAAAAAGACGGAAAGTAAAACGTGTTCAATTCTCAATCAGGATTACTGTCGAAATGACAAGTTCTCTAAACTGTGGAGAAATTGTCTGAGTTGGATGGACTAATGATGGATTTCGTCTTTTTATTATAATCTTTTCCTTTTTATGAGATTGGTTTATTAAAAGTACCTCGGCTTTCTCAGCCGAGGTTTTTTATTTTATAATCTTCTCATTTATAAATTTCAAAACGTCATCCTGCACATCTTTCCAATCGTCATTTTTATAAATAGATCCTAAGACATGGTTTCCAGTTTCAAATTCTTTTATTTCTAATTGCTCTTTTGGCAAGGTCATCTCAGATAGAAACTCTTTCATAGCGGCTACAGAAACGACAGGATCTTGAACATCTTCGTTTTTATAAAAGTAGCCACAGTAAGTCGGGGTCTTTATTCCTTTATAAATATCTGAAGTCATAGTCATATCCAGTAACCCTTGCATAGCGATAAGGCCATTAGTATGATACTGCTGAGACCAGTAAGGTTCATAGTTCACGGTGCTATCAAGTAGTCTGTGTTCACCTACAAGATTGTATGCTAAGTCTTCTCCCCAAGGGCCTGTGAGCAAAGAAGTGCCGGCTATGTTTACTTCGATATTAGGTGACAGAAGAACCAAGGCTTCTAAAGAAGGGTCCGCTGCTGCCAGATATATAGCAAGTGTGCCTCCAGTTGAGCAACCTACGAGGATTACTTTTTCTCCGATCGTTTTTCCTATCGCTATGGCATCTTTTGCAGCATTGATAAGTGAGCCCGGTGTGAGGTTTTTCATTGCATCTTTGTGATGAACTCCATGTTCTGGAAGTCTAGGCAGATACAAGTTAGCATTGAGGCTATCAGCGAGATTAACGTGCACGGGATAACCTTCTCCCTGACTCGCTGAGAATCCATGAAGATATACGATGCTATACTCCGTCTTTGTACCACTACTATCAGCCCATACGATTCTCGATTCGTTATCCTCTTTGAGATACTGAACGGCATTTTCTTGGTTCGCCAGTTCGCTGTCCAAAGTAGAGATGTCATATGTCTTTGTTGAAGGCAGGTTGTCTACCTTTTTGAAAGTTGGTTTGGGGCCTATAAAGAACCCACCTATTAATAATACCAAAAGGCCGCCAAGGACCTTTGCAATTTTCATCATCATATGTTATTCTTTTTGGAGTCGCTTATTGAAACGACTTAGAAACGATTAGCTCTTTTCCTCCATGACTATAATCGTAAAACCCTTCTCCTGATTTGCGACCTAATTTTCCTGCCATGACCATATTGACTAAAATAGGATTAGGTGCATATCTATTGTCACCAAGCCCTTCTTGGAGTACTTTACATATATTCAGGCATACATCTAAACCTACAAAATCTGCAAGTTGAAGCGGTCCCATCGGATGGGCCATTCCAAGTTTCATCACTGTGTCTATCTCTCTGACACCAGCTACACCTTGTTGCAGTGCGCCGATGGCCTCGTTGATCATAGGCATTAAAATTCGATTAGCTGCGAAGCCTGGATAGTCGTTGACTTCCACTGGCACTTTACCTAGCTTTTCAGAGATTTCCATCACTGCACTTGTAGTCTCCTCAGATGTGTTGTATCCTTTGATGACTTCAACAAGCTTCATGATTGGAACCGGATTGAAGAAGTGCATTCCGATCACTTTACCTGGCCTTGTAGTTGCCGTTGCAATCTTGGTAATCGATATGCTTGAAGTGTTGGATGCCATGATAGCTTCCTTTGGAGCACATTCATCTATTTGCTTGAAGATCTTAAGCTTTAACTCTTCTTTTTCCGTGGCTGCTTCGATAACAAGATCTGCTTTGGCTATGGCTGCAGGTAGGCTCGTGTGCGTACTTATGTTGGCCAGTGTTTCAGCTACACCACTTTCAGTGATATACTCTTTCTTGAGCATTCTCTGAAGGTTCTTTTCGATGGTCACCATGGCTTTGTTAAGTGCCTCTTGTGATATGTCTATGAGATTGACGGTATGTCCACTTTGACCAAATACATGGGCGATACCATTGCCCATCGTGCCGGCTCCTATTACAGATATGTTCTTCATTGTCGATTCTATTATGGTGCAAAGATAGAGGAAGCTGCACTTACATTTTGGGGACAAATTGTCGCAAATAGTCATGACTCACTTGAAGTGCTTCAGTGACTTTTGCGATGCTACCCTCATACTCGCGATCTTCTACTTCCACACAGACTGCTCCAGTATATCCTACCTCATTGAGACCTTTGAAAAACGCTTTCCAGTTCACATCCCCTTGCCCTGGAAGCTTTGGAGTATGCCACAAATTCGGGTATGAAAAGATCCCATGCTCATCGAGTTGATCCTTGTCAATCTGCGCGTCCTTGGCATGTATATGATGTAGCCTTTCAGGAAATGTAGTGATTGGGTAGGTAACATCCATGTGCTGGATGATCATATGCGACGGATCGTAGTTTAGACCAAAGTGAGGTGTAGGAAACTGCTTCCAAGCTTTACGCCAGATGGCCGGTGTCGTAAATAGGTTTTTGCCTCCAGGCCACTCGTCTTGGGTAAATGACATAGGGCAGTTCTCAATACCGACGTTGATACCAAAACCATCTGCTTGTCCTAAGATACCTTGCCATACTTTAAGAAAGGTAGGCCAATTGGCTTCAACTGATAGTGTATGATCTCTTCCGACAAATGTATTAACAACAGGGATGTCAAGTCTTGCTGCAGCTCTTATCAATGCTTTGATGTGCTTGACGTAATCTGCCTGAAGGGTAGCATCAGACGTTAGTGTGTTGGGATAGTAGCCAAGTGCGCTGATCTCTACCTCATACTTGAGAGATAGCTGCTTTATTTTTTTTATTTTATTTGCGGTAAGCGATGTAATATCTATATGAGTGATACCACTATAGCGACGGTCAGCTTCGCCTGGTGGCCAACACATAACTTCGATACAATCGTAGCCTATATGCGCAGCAACTTGAAAAACTTCCTCTAATGAATGCTCTGGTAAAATAGCTGTGACAAAACCTAACTGCATATGGACATGTTTTCTTCTTAACCCTAATATAGGGATCGATGTTTAGTCAGCAACAATAAAAAAGGTGCTTATTCTATAAGCACCTTTTCTTTATAATTATAATGTCATGAAGTCGCTATGACTGAAGCTTTCTTAATTCTTTCTTCAAGATTTTTCCAGTTGCGCTCATTGGTAAGGCATCTATGAATTCTATCACTCTTGGATACTTGTAAGCGGCAAGTTTACTCTTAGTGTAGGCCTTTAGTTCATCTTCTGTTACAGTAGCTCCTTCTTCTCTTACTACATAAGCCTTAATGTCTTCTCCCATTTCTTCATGAGGAATACCGATCACAGCTACAAGCGATACGTCATCATGCTTGATCATGACCTCTTCAACTTCTCTCGGATATACGTTAAGTCCACCACGGATGATCATGTCTTTAGTACGATCCACTATAAAGTAAAAACCATCTTCATCTTTGATAGCAACATCACCAGAGTGCAACCATCCGTCAGTAAGTGATTTGGCATTAGCCTCAGGTTTTTTATAATATCCTTTCATTACATTATGACCGCGATACCATAGTTCTCCTTTTTCTCCGACAGGTACTTCATTGCCATCATCATCCATGAGCTTCACCTCTACTCCCCATACTTCAGTACCGATTGAGCCAGGCTTTGTTCCCACATCTGCTTGATTAAAAGTAACAATAGGGGAGCCTTCTGACATACCGTAACCTTCCAAAACGTCAACTCCAAATCTTGTTTTAAAATCATGCAAAACTTGCACTGGAAGGGCTGCACCACCAGAAGCAGCAACTCTCATATTGCTTGCTATCTTATCATAATCAAACTTAGGATCTTTATAATTCAATAGTCCCCAGTACATAGTCGGTACACCAGCGAATACAGTGATCTCATGTTTCTCTAACAGACCAAAGACTGCTTCTGCATCGAATCGTGGAAGCAAGATGCT
The DNA here is from genome assembly GCA_938039305.1 of uncultured Saprospiraceae bacterium. Classification (GTDB taxonomy): domain Bacteria; phylum Bacteroidota; class Bacteroidia; order Chitinophagales; family Saprospiraceae; genus JAJRXG01. Next base: position 4,109 of record CALHUZ010000080.1, on the reverse strand, counting down.
ATGCCCGCCGCCATATGCAACTGCATTCATGAGACAGGTCATAGCAAATATGTGAAATAAAGGAAGTACGATCAATGCGCGATCATCCGCATTGATATTAAACAAGTCTCTTGAGATACCCGCATTCAGTAATAATCCTGAGTGAGTAAGCTCAGCTCCTTTAGGTTTCCCAGTCGTACCAGAAGTGTATATGATCACTGCGGTATCATCAGCCGATGTTCTTGCAGTCTCAAATGTAGGTGCTTGTCCAGCCATGAGCATGCCCATAGTCTTGGTTCCTTCGATCGGTGATGGGTCTGTGGGTTTAGCGGTGATCATGAAAAATTGTTCACATGCATCGACTTTATTGAATCCAGCATATCCCATCTGGCCCATCGGAAGATCCGGAGATCCAACAAAGCAGAAGTATGCCTTAGCATCACTATCGCTTAAGTGATATGCTATCTCGTCTTCCTTGAGTAATACGCTTAGAGGAACTACAGTAGCTCCGGCTTTAAGAATGCCAAAGTATATGATAGGGAAGTAAGGCAGATTAAAGCAACTCAATGCTACTTTATCACCATGTCCTATACCGTTAGCGGTAAGTCCATTTGCTATTTGATTAGCTGCCCCATTTATCTGGGCGTATGACATAGTTGTATCACCAAAAGTAAAGGCAGGCTTCGCGCCGTGCTTAAATGCTGATGATTCAAGAAGAACAGAAAGATTTAACATGATATCTTATATTTTAATTTTATGATCGCGGCAAAGAAAGATATAAGATATGGAAAGAACCAAAAAAAACAGAAATAAGTACTTTGCGCCAAAATCTACATAACATGGAAGCTAATACGATAGTGATTTTTATCAGTGCCATCATCCCCATCATAGTTGGATCTGCTTGGTATAGTCCTAAAGTTTTTGGCGGTGTCTGGATGAGAGCTGCTGAGATTTCGAAAGAACGCGCTGCGTCAGGCAACATGTTCTTAATCTTAGCGCTGACTTACTTTCTTGGGCTGCTACTGGCTTTTTCCATGGCGTTGATGACCATTCATCAGATTGGGCTCTTTCAAGTATTGTCTGAGCAAGCTGGATTTGGCGAAGCAGGTACAGCGACTACAGTATACTTTGAAGACTTTATGGCTCGATATGGCAACTTCCACAGAGATTGGAAGCATGGGATGCTACATGGAGGGTTTGCCGCTGTCATAACTGTACTTCCCATCATTGCTATCAATGCTCTATTCGAACGAAGAGGGTGGAAGTATATAGCTGTTCACTTTGGATATTGGTTTGTGACATTTATTCTGATGGGAGGTTTCGTTTGTCACTTCCTATAGTTTATCATCATCTTCTTTCAAGGTGTCGATATACTCCTTGATATCAGATATCTGTTCTGGGTGAAATCGCTTATAGTTTTGCTTGTTTTTGAACCATGTGATCTGTCTCTTGGCGTAGTTTCTGGTATGCTGCTTAATCTTCTCTACAGCATGTTCTAATGTCATCTCATTATCCAGAAACTGGAAAAGCTCTTTATATCCAACAGTATTCAGACTTTTCAATTCTTGATGCGCATGGAGGGACTTAACCTCTTCAAGCAATCCTTGTTGCATCATCTGATCTACACGTTGATTGATCCGTTGATACAGTATGTCACGTGGCATGTCAAGCGCAATAAGAATCGGAGTAAAACCTCTTGTGGTATTCGTTTTTCCTAAAAACGAACTGAATTTTTTGCCAGAACTTTTGATGACTGAAAGCGCCCTGATGAGTCGATGAGGATTCTCAGTGTCTATACTTTTATAATATTCTGGATCTGTTGCTTCTAGCTCAGATTGAAGAGGAGAGAGCCCATTCTCTGCATGCAACTTAACATAGTATGCCTTGTCCGTATCAGCTACATTAGGAAAGTCGTCTATACCTTCAATAAGAGCTCTAAGGTATAGGCCAGTTCCTCCGACGACGATAGCTATATCTCCACTTTCGTAAATGGTCTTCAAGCAAGCTAATGCATCATCAACATATCTGCCTACGCTATATGACTCATGAATAGATACGTGATCGATCAGATGATGAGGTGCTTGTGCTCTTTCTTCTGTATTGGGTTTGGCAGTACCGATATGCATCTCTTTATATATCTGACGGCTATCAGCTGACAGGATAGGGCAGGTGTATGCTTTAGCAAGAGCTATTGAAAGCTTTGTCTTTCCTATAGCAGTAGGACCTCCTAAGACAATTAGATATTTAGTAGAATTGGAAATAAGTGTAGCTTTAGCAGCAAAGATAGATTATGTATAAGCTCATCGTTATTTTATCGCTACTCCTTTTCGCATCATGCACATCTAATCCCACGAATGACGCATCAAAAGCTACTTCGAAATCTGATCAGACACGTGCAGAGTATGCCATCGTCATACATGGTGGAGCAGGAACCATACTGAGGAAAAACTTGACGCCGGAGAAAGAAAAAGAGTATCGAGAGGCGATGGATGCAGCCCTAACAATCGGAGAAGACATCCTGAAGAAAGGAGGTACATCGTTAGAAGCCGTTGAAAAAACGATTCATTATATGGAAGATTCTCCGCTATTCAATGCTGGAAAAGGAGCGGTCTTCACCCATGAGGGTAAGAATGAACTTGATGCATCGATCATGCAAGGTATCGACCAAAATGCAGGAGCAGTAGGAGGCCTAAGTACAGTGAAACACCCGATCACTGCAGCTATCGCTGTGATGAATAATTCTGATCATGTACTTTTAACTGGAGCTGGAGCTGAGACCTTTGCGAGAGAACAAAATATTGAAACAGTCAATCCATCCTACTTCAAAACAGAAAGAAGATGGAACAGCTTACAGCGGATCTTAGCGGAAGAAAAAGGAATAGAGCTTTCTGAAAGCGATGAGCCCGATGATAAAAAGCATGGTACTGTAGGTTGTGTAGCACTTGACAAAGCAGGGAATATAGTAGCAGGTACATCAACAGGTGGTATGACCAATAAAAGATACAATCGCTTTGGTGATGTTCCTATCATCGGAGCAGGCACCTATGCTGACAATGCTACGTGTGGCGTCAGTTGCACAGGACATGGAGAATACTTCATCCGCTATGCTGTGGCACATGATGTTCATGCTCGCATGAGCTATCTCAATGAATCAGTAAGCGAAGCAGCTGGTCATGTGATCAACAAAACTTTAGTAGAGAAGGGTGGTAGCGGAGGACTGATCTCCATCGACAAATATGGAAACGTAGCTATGCCCTTCAACTCAGCGGGTATGTATAGAGGTTATGCCAAGCCCGGAGAAAGAGTAGTGGCTATCTATGAGGATGAGAAGTGATTGGTTAAAGCTGATGTTTTTACACCAGTGATCATTTAAACAAGTCATTCTTCAGTGAGGACGATATCAATGACCTAAATAGTGCTTTTTAAGCGTGATCGGTTTCCTTCTCCCTAACGAATAAGGCCAGCAGGAGAGCCATAAGGATAGCCATTATTGCTCCTGAAAATAGCATCATAGGAAGGCCATTCCACTTATAAGGGAAAGATGGCTCAGGAATTTCTCCACTGGCTACTTTTTCTCGATGTTCTTGTAATTGCGTTTCGATGTCTGCTTCACTCGCACCTGCCATTGATAAGCCCCATGTTAGACCAGTCTCTGCTGCACTTATACTGTAATCTGTAAAAGCATTTTTCATTTCTACATCATTTGAGAAAAGAGCTACACTTGCAATACCACTGATCAATGTGCTAATGAGATATGCTAAAAACAGTTTCTTTACAGCTTCACCATAACCCAATCTATCTTCCTCCGGATCTCTCAACATTTTTCTGGCTAGAAGAATGGTAATCAAAAGAGATAGTGCTAAAGAGACTAACATTGACTTTGATGAAAACATAAAGTCGTAACCAATAACATATTTATAAAGAAGAGAGGTCGCTATACCAATAACTCCCAATATAAGACCAAGTTTGATCGTATTATTCATTTTTTTGTGCTTTGAAAGTTTCAAGATAAGCAAAGAAATATATTGCTAATACTAAAATGTCTTTATAGTTTTCTAAAAGGTATGTACTTAGTCCAAGTCGGACAGTCGTCTAAACATTCATCACGATTGTAGGTTTTAATAATTTTA
>CALHUZ010000079.1 GCA_938039305.1 uncultured Saprospiraceae bacterium | reverse complement strand
ATTATTTCTGCACCGCTACATCCTTCTCTCTTGACATTAGTCAACAGACTTCTGACGGCGGCTCTACATCACAGATAGTGACATGCGGCCCTATCGATGATGTAACTTGGGAGGTTACTTTTGAAGTGACTGTGACAATTTTACCGCTCATAGTCACGAGCATTGCCAACACGGGTACAGGTTCCTTAAGAGATGTCATAGCATGCGCAAATGATGGAGATACGATCACCTTCGCTAATCCATTAGGCCCTATCATGCTATCAAGTGAGATACTTTTTGATAAGAGTTTAAACTTTCAGGGGAATGGATCTGACAAGACTATCATTGATGGTGATGAAAGTGATATGACTTTTCGGTTGTTCGATATTCAACCAGGAAATCAAGTTACTTATGAAGGGATCACTTTTCAAAACGGAGGTAATCCAGCTAACTGGGGAGGAGCCATCATTACTCAATCGGATCTGACAGTAGTAGACTGTGTCTTTGATAATAATGATGCTGCTCGAGGAGGTGCTATTTATTCTTTCGACAATGGACCTGGTCCTGGAGATTTAACCTTGGCTCGATGTGTTTTCAAAAATAACGTTTCGAATCAGATGGGAGGTGCCATCGCAACATTGGGCGCTGGAATCCACAGAGTGAGTAATAGTTTGTTTCATGATAATCTTGCAGAGACTAGAGGTGGAGCTATCGCTATTGAAGGAGGGATATGGGATATCTTTAACTGTACAATCGCTTTAAATGCTTCAGAAAATGATGGCCCAGGTATTTACGGAGGTACCATTGACTCTTTTTATAATAACATCCTATTTGAAAATTTGTCAACTAATAATTATGGAGATTTATTTTTAAGCGCCGCACCACATAGTTATAAAAACAATCTAATAGAAAATTATACAGGCTCTCAAATGATGACTGGAGTCCCTGACGGAAATATCACTGGTAATCCCTCATTCGTAGCTTCAGATGACTTTCGCCTCCAGTCTAATTCTGATTGTGTCGGTACTGGTACAATCTATGACGGCATCTCCGATTTAGACCTTGATGGTCGAAGACGTATACGGTGTATGCTAGATATGGGTTGTTATGAACAAGGCAGTAGTGCGAAGACTGTCACATCTATAGCAGATATAGGTGTGGGCTCTCTAAGACAAACAGTACTCGATGCCTGCTCAGGTGACACGATCACCTTCGATCACTTATCTGGTATGGTCGATGGACCGATTGCTATAGCATCAAGTATCACAATTGATAAGGATCTTGTTTTTCTGGGTATAGACTCAGCAGCTACGATCATAGATGGAGCATCTGGAGACTTCAGTTTATTTCTATTAAGAGCAAGCGCAGAAGTAGAGTTTCGAGATATGTCTTTTGTGAATGGTGGTGGGTTTATGACAATACGAGGAGGTGCTATAGAAACATCTGACAACCAAAACCAACTTAACATTAATAAACTGGACATAGTCAATTGTTTATTTGTGGACAATAAAGTGGGTATAGCTGGCGGTGCTATCAGCACTTTTTATTGTAATACGAGAATAATTAATTCATCATTTTTTAATAACGAAAGTCAATCTTTAGTAGCTGAGAATTGCGGAGGAGCTATAAATCATACGGGACCAGGTTATACTTTGGACATTACAAACAGTCTATTTGTAGGAAATAAAGCTAAAAATTGCGGAGGTGCAATAATTCTTAACGGTAATACAATTAGTAATATTACCAATTGTACGTTTGTAGATAATAAACAAACTGTAAATACCGATAATATAGGTGGAGGTGCGATAAGCTCACAAGGTGCGACTTCTTTAAATAACAACATATTTAGAAATAATACTGCTGTGGGGGTAGGGCCTGATATTGCATTTTTTGGCGGCACAATGGATGCCCACAACAACCTCCTCACAGACTTCTCAGACTCAGATATCACCGAAGGTCAAGATGGCAACATCACAGGTGATCCACTCTTCGTAGATGAAGCAGCAGGTGACTATATACTACAGATATGTTCTCCTGCTCGTAACACTGGCGATGCATCATATCTACCTATAGACGTCCTTGATGCGGATGGTGATGGAGATAGATCAGAAGTCGTAGATATCGACCTTGCTAACTCAACTCGCGAAGTAGGAGACCAAGTGGATATGGGAGCATATGAAGATGTATCGATGGCAGTGTGCATACCACAGAATGATCTATGTGCAGATGCCATCCCCCTTCCTATTAATCCACATGGCACATGTCCTGCGAATGGCACTATGGGCACAACTATAGATGCAAATGATGATGGCTTCGTTTCTTGTGATGATTTAGGCATCAATGGTGGCGTATGGTATAGTTTTACTACTTCTTCTACTCAGACATCAGTATACTATGACCTCGATAATATATCTGGAACCCATGAAATAGCAATATTTGAAGATTGTGGTGGCTTCGATATCTTTTGTAAAAACAATACAGCATCCGGAATTATAAATTCGCTTTCACCTAACACAACATATAAAATCTTGATCTGGGCAGATTCTAATTTAAGTAATAATGGAGAATTTACAATTTGCCTAACCGAGCCAGAGCCATGTCCTGCTTCACAAGACTTAGTAGGTGAT
>CALHUZ010000078.1 GCA_938039305.1 uncultured Saprospiraceae bacterium | reverse complement strand
TGGAATTCTAAGTACGCTTGTCATGATCTCACCATCTACAATAAGAATCCGTTTATCTCCCTCAGTTACATTTTTGAGATACTTCATCGACAGATATCCTTCTGTCTTTAGCGGTTCACTTATACTTTCTAAATACTCCTCAGTATGATGTATGCCTTGACCATCATCTAATTGTAGACCATTAATCTTTAGGATACCTTTCCCGCCATACTCTTTGAGTGGCTTCAAGACTATGGGATATCTCTTTGCGGCATGAAGCACATCACTGATACTTTCACAAAGCCTCATAGAAGGACATAATTCTGGAAAATTCAAAAGATAAGCCTTGCTACTTGTCTCTATAATTCCTTTTGGCTCATTGATGATTAAGCTGCCACTAAATATTTCTTTTACCCAGATTAAAAAATCGTCTGATATTGGTCTCGGCAACCTTAAAATAAGGATATCAATGTCTTCTGGATTTATTACTTGTATATCACTTATATAGCTAATGCTATCTTCCGTATAGTCAAACGATTCATGAACTTTTGATGCGAATAATGGGGTAGTATTTTCTGCTTGAAAAAAAGAACTGTTCCTCTCAAAACCTCTGCTTGCCACATACACTGACTCACATTGTCGATGAGCGTGAATACCTCTTAAGAGAGGATATAGAGAATTTTGATCCGAGTGATTACGATGATCAGTTAATGCCAGTATTCGGTATCGTTTCATTTCAAAGAAGAATTATGCTATTCAACCATGATTTCATCTATCAATCCTTGGTCATTATTTAAGCTCTTGAATAACTTCATTCGAAAGCGACCTTGCTTATTGACCAGAGTATGTGCCATTTTATCTATTGCAACCATAGATAGCACAGTTTGTATATAACCTTCGATAAGATCATCTAGTCCTAGACCTAATTTATTGAAATCTCTTCTACCCATTAAGATCAAGCGGTTCACATCAGAATTCCAACTACCATCATCATTTTTATAAGACAGGTTGGTTCCAAGCATCTTCCAGCTGTTAGTGCTGTCTTCTATCTGATTTGTCAGAGGCTTTTCCGAACGGCGAGCATAGGTACAGAGAGGGCGAATGCCATTTTCGGTAGCACTCACCATCATTCTAACATCGGCTACATATGTGTTGCACTTCAGATCTGGTATGGTACCTACATGATAAAATTTTCCTTCTGACGAAGTGCTACTCCACTCATAATTTCCAATCAGACTTTGCACAATGAATAGGTCATAATCAAATTGGAGTTTCATGAAGCGATCTAACTCAACCTGATTAACTATGGTATATACTCCTTGTCCTGCATTACTATATGGGATCTTGATGACAGCTTGACCTCCCATCTTCTTGACCCATATTGGAATCTCATTCTTACTGACATCCCAGATGGTTTCTGGTATCTTAATTCTAAGTCCATGTTCTTTGATTTCAGCATTAAATATGTCATATGCTTTAGCAGCAACCATCTTATTTCTACCTCCACATAAGCAAGAAATAATTGGATTTAAGATACGAGTCTTAGTGTGCAGTGGTATTCTATTCCATGGTTTTTGTGTTACATATCTGAAGGCTGCTCTAATAGGAATAAATTCCTCTGCCTCATTCTTGATATGCATGATACCATCTACAAACTTCACCAACTTTTGATCAGTATCGTTGTAGAATGGTACAAGGTGTACTTCCTCTCCCATCACATCTGCAATGACCTCAGCGTATCCAGACACTTCCATAAAGTTTTTGTCATAGATAACTGCTAGGCCACCTTTGACACTCTGACGAAGTCCTTTTAAATAAGGCTTGAAAGTCCTTTCTATGAGAAGTCTGTAACTACCTTGCTCTTTATTGTCATCTACAAGAGGCATGGACTTCTGACCTGAAGGACAAGAATTGTTCTCAATCACAACCATCTGTCTTTGGCCGTCTGCACTTGTGACATTGATCAAGTCTGCTCCTCCCCACAGAAAGTACTTTGGGCTATACTGTAGTATCTCCCTGAGTTTCTCAGGATTAACTATAGGATTCAGGTGAACATACCTTGATATTATCCTCTCTGGATCTAAGTTCAGAAAGAAGCTAATCATCGGATGAATAGTAGCGTTAAGCGCTTTGGGATACCAATGATGATGGGGCTCAAAATTCCCAGGCTGTATGCATACAGCTGCTTTGGTGGTTGTCATAACCAGATATAGTTAAAGTGTTATTTTATGAATCTAAAAAATAGAGCTTAAGCCTATCCTAAGTTGATTTGATAAGGCGAAGCTAATGCACTTTTTTAAATTGTGAGGATTTATTTTTCACCTTTAATCCTATGTTTTAGACCTTGAAATATTGGTTGAGATCGAGCTTTAATATTTCTGAAAATGCAATGATAGCCTAACCTTTACAACCGTGCTGCGATCCTTTTAATCACCTCTACAAGTTGCTCGAGAGAATCAAATACATAGTACTTTCCTTGGAAGCTATGGCGGTCATATGATTCGCCAGAGTCAAGTGCGTCGAGTGTAAATGGAATCTGATTTTCCTTTTTGAAAGCTTGCTTTACTTCGCCAGATGAATAGAAGGTAGAACCGAATGCTTTGATACCTCCGGGTTCAGATATAAGACCTAATTCTATGATCATGCCACCGATGAAGTCCAATTGTTTTAGTAGATCTTGGCGTTCGGTTCGATATGCGGCCACATATGTTTTGGCCAATAATCGATACATGTCTGAATAATCCTGTTCTGCTAAAAATGGAACATGGCCCATGACATCGTGCCAGATATCTGGCTCATCACAATAGTCAAGCTCTTCAGGTGTCCTTACAAAGCTGGTAAGTGGCATTTGATAATTAGTGATCATCGTATACCAATCTATTTGCTCCAAGATGATGTTCTCATCTGTCTGTATAAAAGTGTATGGAGTATACTTTTGAATCGCCAAGGTGAGTTCTTCTGCGAGAGGTCGCTTAGAGTTATCTATGCCCAGTTTAGAAAAACCATTGATCCATAAAGTGCTGATGGCATTTAGGGATTGCAATTGCTGAAAGTGTGTACTGAATAAGATAGACCAATTCTTATCATCAACTTGAGGATCAAATCTTCTTGCTACCTTTTTCATCTTTACACCTTTAGAATCCTTGGTAATATAGAAAAAAAGAGAAGTGTTCTCTTATCGGATACTATCAAATATCTGCTGTGTCTCAGGAAGCGGATCGAGACCAAACTCTTTGTCTAACACTTTGACACACTGATGATAGGTCTTTATAGCTGCGGGACGATTGCCTTGAGATAGATATGCTTTCATCTGCAACTGATATGCATCTTCCCAAGTGTTGTCTATAGCGATCGCTTTCTGTGCAAGTCTTACTGTCTCTAGAGGTTGTTCATCAAGCATGAGTTCTGACAGAGAGATGTAAGCACTTAGTATAAGCACTTGTAGTCGTTCGCGCTCTTCGCTGCTCCAGTCTTCATAAACCCTATTGGGTAGGTAAGATCCTTGATGCAATTCTACTGCCGATCGAAAAGCCTTTATAGATAAGTCTGGATCTGAAGAGCGGCATTCATTTGCAATAGCGATGTACTCTTCTATCGCTTGTGCATCTATCCAAGTGGCTTCTTGATTGAGGTGATAGGAGATGCCTTGTCTGATGATGAACTTAGCCTCTGTGCGAGGTTGACGATCTGGTTCAAGTGCTTTGTTGATGCCGTGAAGAGCCACCTTGAAGTTTCGAGCGCCTTCGTCTTTCTCTGAATCTTCCCAAAGTCGATCGATGATCTTTTCTTTATGAAGACCACTGCGAGATCGAGCAGTGATAAAAAATTGAAAGAGCTGCAGCGTCTTATCTCTTCCCCAGCTTTTAGAATTCACTATTGTTCCATCTACGCTTGCGCTAAATACACCAAATGTCTTGATGACTAAGGAGGCAGTCTGTTGCTTTTCAGCTATAGCCGCCATTCTATCTTGAGGCGTAGACATTATAATTAGTAGTCTTATTTCTTCTTGCTGAGTTTGTCGACCTTCTTGTGCAGGGTAGTGAGGTCTGCTGTCACTTTGTTAAGCGCTTCCATGACATGATTAAAATCTGATTTAGAAGCTCCGCGCCATTCATCGATCTCCAGTCGTTGGCCTATGTCTTCTCCTACTTGTGATATTTGCTCTTGTAGTTGTGCGACACCTTTGCGTGGATCCTTTATCGTCTCCATAGCCATTTTGGCTCCAGTAGTGGATAGTTTTTTCCAGATGTCAAAGCTCCTTGATAATATACCTTCTTGCTCTTCAGGTGTCTTATTAGAAGTGGCTTGCTTAGTAAGGTCTGATAGCCTTTCTTGTATGAAATCTATAGCATCGGTGAATTCTGTGAAGTTCTGGTTGTCTCCACCTTGGACATGGGAGATTTTTCCACGCCATTGCACTTGAGGTGCACCTTTGCTGTCTTCGTATATTTTCTGTGAGAACCGCACCATGAATGATGCCGTCTGGTCATTGTTCTGTGACATAACTTGATCGTTTAGTAGAGATGAAGATAGCACTATAGAGATATAGTGTGATGTCACTTTCGTGAAATGGTATGAAAAGAGGGTGAGCCGTCTTTTAGATTGATGATTTTAAAGTATGCATTAAAGGCTAAAGCCAACAGAGTTCGTGGTTAAACAAAAACCAAGCTGAAGCATGGTTTAATATTCACGCGAATGATTGGCTTATTAGTGAAATACTTTTTGCGCCTTCCTTCAAGTTGGCGTTATAGCAGGAGTTAAGAAATGTTAGGCTTTAGCCTTTAACTCTTATTCAGATCTAAAACCAAACTGAAGCATGGGGTTTAACCTTTTTAAAGATAACCACTGTCAGAGTGACAATAGGTGCAGCGTACCTTGAATCTATATAGATTCACCATTAGTGTAAAGGTGATGTACAGAGAGCCATTCTATCTTAGTGCCTATCAACATGTCGGTCGAAATAATATGTCGGTGCGCTGCACCTTTCATTTTTTCATAAAGGCCTAAAAACAACAATAGCTTGCCTTTTTCAAGTGCAAGCTACGTGCTATACGGTAGATTCA
>CALHUZ010000077.1 GCA_938039305.1 uncultured Saprospiraceae bacterium | reverse complement strand
GCATTAACTTTCAATCCCTCCATGCTCTCCACCAACTTCATCTCTCTAATTTTTCTAATTGTATAAGTCCTATCAAGATCAAAAACCATCGGCTTAAACGCTCCTGCAGGAGGCCTATAAGCATAGATGATCTCATTAGTCTCTTGATCAACTAAGTGAAGTACATCATCGCCATCTATATTGATTGCTTCAAGATGTCCGACTACTTTGCGACCATAGTTTTCTAATTGATTAATCTTAATCGGCCAATCAGCATAAGGCACGTTGTCGGGTGCTGACTGACTTGGACCTGCCCATCTTGGCCAGACGGCTATGTCCATATCACGTGATGATTTATCAAATGAAATAATAGAATATCCTGGAGCTTTATCAAAAACCATAGATGGTTCTCGATCTATATCATGTGGATTAGCGATGCCTTTCACTGTTATTTTGTTGCCAAAGCCATCTTCATAGTTACCTGAGTATTTTCTGCTGTCGTTGGGCGCTTTGCCGCCTTGACTTGCTGCTGCTGGGAACCATCGCCTGGGCCAGAGATTTGCGACCGCAGGGCTGGATACCCAGTATCCGCCATCTCCATATTCATCAACGCCATACTGGCCAGTAGAACCAAGATGTTGATCTCCTGTGAGATGAAGTGCAAATGCTTTTCTAATTGTCTTTATGGCTTTGTCTCTTTTGTTTTGTGGCCAGCCATTAGAATCAAAGTCTGCGACTGGTCGGTCATCCGTGGGGTATTCGCCTACTTTATATCGCTTTAGTCCAGGTACATATTTGTCATGCCATATATCTGCCGGAAGTGTTGCGACATTGCAAAATGGTGACTGCGATATCAATACTTTGAATTCTGTGTCATCATACCAATCAGACATCCATGCATCCAAGAAGGATTCTTGTCTTGGGCCCAGCAGTTCTGCATCAGGATGATATGCTTCAGTCTTGGGATCCCATAACTTGTTTTGCGGCCAACCGTTTTCTATTTCTGCATCAGGGAAGAATTGTTTTGGTGCGGTCTTCCATTGGCGATCGCCAAGTATGGCAAAGCTTACGCCACCATATTTCATATGACTATAGTAAACTGAAATGTCTTGAAGTATCGGTGTAGGATCGTATGGATCGGGCAGGTGCCCAGTCTGTGTTCGATGAACCATATTGATGAATTCTGGCGGCTCTTTATAGCCTCCACTATCTTGACCGAAGTTGCCATAACCCTTGGAGACGTCCGCAGCCTTTCCTCCTTCTCCCCAGAGATTACCATGAAACACATCATGATCATCAGGAATGATGACAGTCGGAGTGCTTCTCATTAGATCCCTGAATGACCAACCGAAGATGTACCACTTCCGCTGATAGTCTAAGATGCTATTGCGTTCTACGCCATATCCCGCCACTCGCTCGTATAGCTGATCTCCATGAAATGCTATGAAGTCAGGCTGATGCGAGGCTACATTATCTACAAGATCCTGATGCGGAAATCCTCTATCATCGACACATGAGAGCGAAGCCACTTTCAGCTTTGTCTTAGTCGGATTTTTTTTGATGACACCTTCGTAAATGTCATTTTCGTTGGCCTTATCTGTGTAGCTGATTTTATAATTGTGGTCCACAGTATCGTCCCATTCTGTGATTCTAAATAGCGCATTTCTTCCATCAGTATCGATGTCTGCTGTTTGTGCAGGTTGCCCATCGACATATAGTATTGCTTCTCTGTTGTTGTTTCCGATCGGCACAAACTGAGCGCTCATTTTCATTATATTTCCTGACAAGGTGTGTTGCGTCCAGAGGATAGGGCCATATGATCTTTCATCGTGATTAGAAATTTTATCTCCTGATATATTCCAATTAGAAAAAGCATAGTTGGTTGATCCGCCTACTCTTTTATTAAGTCCTTTGAGTGATGTGTACTCTGGTCTTACAACTTGATGATCAAGTGTGTCTGGTATACTTTGAGAGCAAGTAAGAGCGAATAATCCCGTCAACCATGATTCATGGACGGTTGATGTGAGCGATTGGCTTTCTTGTAGATCATCTTTTGCATAGGATATAGTCACATCATATAAGTTTGGGGCCTGATTAGGGAAAGCACGAACGGTGAGTGATCCCGAGGTTACATTTTTGATTCCGATGTCTTGGGTGTAATCAAGGCTACCGACAAATAGCAACCCGTCAGTTGTGATTCCAGCATTAAGGCCAATCCCTTTAATAGCATCATCCCGATAATCGTCAAATTGCCCCTTGAGGCCCAGCTGATATCCTACCCAGCCCGTTTTATTCAACCCTTTGGGCATAACTCCAGTTGTCAATGCCTGATCTAGATTTCCGCCTTTATCTGTTCCGTTTTCACCTGACTCCTTGTTTGAAATATTCAGTCGTTCTATGTTAACCGACATCTCGAAGCTGCCGAGATCTTCATTGATACTTCTTGTGAGCATTACGGCATTTCTATCTCCACCGGAGACTTCACATCTCAGTTTACCATCAGCTTGTCTCCATGCTTGAAGTGGATTCAGCCAATACTCTTCTCCTGCCCAATGCCTATCAATAGATGAGTCAGACCAGTCGGATTGAAAGCTGCTCGAAGAATTAGAGTCGCAACTGATGATGAATAATGTATAGATGCTGCCGAGGAGAATGAAGAAGTATTTCACGATAGATGAATTATGAGACGAGAAGATACAATGTACTTTCATAAGTAGATAAGACCTCTCAATAATCTACTACCTTTGAGTAGCATGAAAACAATCAAAGATCTTAAAGCTTCTTTGCCTCAAGTAGGAACAGTAGAATGGATCGGGCTTCGTGAAAAACGAAGATCAGAAGT
>CALHUZ010000076.1 GCA_938039305.1 uncultured Saprospiraceae bacterium | reverse complement strand
GGATTATCTGTATCAGTTAGTAAAACTGTATCAGAAGAAATTTCAATAATAGATTCAGCATAACCTACACTCGTCTTATTTCCGAAAAGTCCCTTTTTATTATAGACTTCTATGTTCTCCGCTGCAGTGATCAATTTAGCCCCTCTTTCTATAAAAGGCAAAACAGTTGACAAACTATGGCCATGACTATGAGAATTGAGGATATACTTGATAGGCTTATTCGAGTATGCACTATCTAAAAATGCAATCAGAGGATTATGACTATCATCGACAATCTTAGTTGAATCTTTTTCGACCGGTATATTAGGAACTTCGTGAAGGACTAAGAACTCTGGGTATTCTATAACTGTACAGTGAGGTGAGCGCTCTGATCCCATTGTGATGGTTGAGATATCATTGTCACCTTTTGTAAAAATAAAGCTTTTCTCTACTTGTCCGCTTACAATTTGAAATAGCAGAAAAAAATTGATCCACAAAACAAATAGGCTCTTGAAGTTTATCATAATGTATAATTTGATTACAACAATATGTGATTCCTACTTCATAAAGCCATTGATAGCAATCGTTAACATGCGATTAGCAAGTGATTTACAATTCATTAACAGCTCTACTTATTACTTTACGACTCATCGTAATATCAGTAAACTCATCATTAAAATTAGTCTTCTTGTTAGCCCTCAATTAATCAGTCTTCCAACTCTCGCAATAGCTGAATTATCTCCTTACAAATAATATCAGCATTTTCCTTCTTGGTATAAATGCTATTGTGATTTCCGTCAATAGGGATTAGTTTGCTATTCTTTGATAAGTTGAGGAAATCCTCTTGCATTTTCATTTTTTCAATTTGACCCTTTCTCAGATCAATGCCTCTATCAAGATACTTTTGATAATCTTCCTCTGGAATTTCATAAGGAGCAGAGGGAAATATTCTAATAGGCAATGAGTCGAAATCATTTCCTCTATCTACTCGTTCTAAAGTGGCATGAAATTGCCCAAACTCACCACCCATGGTACGCAAGTATTTTCCAAAGCTTAAAAAGTCCGATGAGCGATCATTAATTTCATCTGGCAATCCTTCCATTTCTCTATTGAGTATGGGCCCAGCAAGTTGATCATAGAGCATCAATATCCCCATATCAGCAAGAACTGCCTGCAAGTCATATAGCCAAATCATTGATTTAAACTTAAAGGAACTCGGCGCGGGCAAATTAAAGATTTCAATTCGCCAAGGATGTGTGGCATCTAATAGACACACCGCCACCACCTCATCAGGATACAACTCTGTAAACACTTGTGCATAAGGACCGCCAAGCGAATGTCCCGCTAATATATACGGAGGTGACTCTCCGGCTGCTTCTAATAACGCATGTAACTCATGAGCTATGGTTTCAGGATCTCTATTAGTGTCACATGCATCGCTATATCCTATACCAGCTCGGTCGTAGCGGACGATACGCATACTATCCTTAAGCCCTTCACTCAACCAATGATAGTGTTCACTTGATGCCCCCATACCTCCTTCAATAACCAGTGTAGGCTTACTGCTCCTTTCACCGGTTGTATTGATGTGCAATTTGAAGGCTCCAATATCAACAAGGTAGCCTGGAGGTTGTGCTTCTGGACTAACCAAACGCAAGCATAAGCCAGTCAGAATGATAAGTAGTAATAATGATCCTATCGATATGCCTACCCACTTTAAAATCTTCTTGACCTTTCTCATAATAACAGTTGTTTGAATAATTAGAGTTAAACATAAAGTCACCAAGCATCATCAAATTATTATTCTGATCAACCAGATATAAAACACAACACATGCCACTTAAATAAGGATCAATACGACTCGACTGAGAAACAATAGTGTTTGTCTCAATTTATATAGTGTTTGTCATAGAGTTTAATAGAAGAAGTGAATAAGCATATTTTTGTGTTATGAATAGTCTCTTTCAAAAATTTAAGCCCGATTTGCTGATGGGTGGGCTGATGACCATTGTTATTACAATAGTCCTAATTCAAATAGGTTTTATCATTACGCACCCTGGCACTTCGTCTACACTTGGATTTGTGTTTATTAATATCTTCAGTTTTCTAATTTTTTGGATGTTCTTTTCTTTTATCATTCATAAATTTAATGTTTATAGAGTTTTAGCAGTTGTTGCATTTATTGCCGTCGTTCTGACTATAGGTCGCTATAAAGGCATCTTTGCCCACCCTATGACTTTTCCTTTGTTGATTCTATTTTGGTTGGCCATTGCTCACTTTGTATTTCCTAATTTTCATAAAAAGTATAGAGTCATCGCTTTTCTTTCATACGGATTTATTCTGGTCTCTTATCTTCTATTTTTTAACATGGGTCCAGATGGCGCAGACTATTATCGCTTGAATTTTATAAATAGTCTATTCATCCCGATCCCAGTATTTGTGGGGCTATGGCTCTATGAGCAATGGCGTTGGTTAAAAACACTAAAGGCAGATAAAGCAAAGGCTGAGTTAGCCCTACTCAAAAGCCAAGTCAATCCTCACTTCTTTTTTAATACTTTGAATAATCTGTATGGTTTAGTCGTAGAAAAATCAGAAGATGCTCCTGAAGTAGTTTTGAAGCTATCAGATATGATGCGCTACACCATTTATGAAGGCAAGGAAGACTTGGTTAACTTGACCGATGAAATCAAGTATTTAGAAACCTATATTGGTCTACATAAAATCCGCTATCAGCAAAGAGTAGACATACGGTTTAAGCATGATGTAAAAAATGAGATTCAAATCGCACCTTTACTTTTTATCATTTTATTAGAAAATGCTTTTAAGCATGGTGCAGAAAAACTAACTGAGAAAGCCTACATATCTTTAGACTTGGTAACGAGAGATGATCAGATCTTTTTTACCATTGAAAACAATTATGAATCAAACCCTTCTCGTAAAAAAGGGATTGGACTGGATAACCTAAAACAACGCTTAACTCACATATATCCAAATCGACATGAACTGAAGGTTGAACAAACAGATTCTACCTATACCGCTCACTTGAACTTAGACTTACGCTGATGACAACGTACTGCATTATTGACGACGAACCCATAGCACATCGAATCATAGAAGGATATTGTGCAGAACTTCCACACCTACAGAAAACAGGTAATGCGTTTAATGCTTTTGAAGCTTCCGTCATAGTTACAAAGCACAAAGTAGACTTGATCTTTCTGGACCTCAACATGCCCAAGATGACTGGTTTTGAATGGCTGAAGACATTATCAAGTCCTCCTAAGATTATAGTGACTACTGCCTATAAAGAATTCGCTTTAGAGGGATACGAACTCGATGTTATAGACTATCTACTCAAGCCATTTTCTTTTCCACGGTTCTTAAAGGCAGTGAACAAGTTCAGCGAAACTGAAAAAGAAAGCTTAATAGAATCTCCCAACATCAGTGTTTTACAGAATAATCGCTTTTTCCTAAAAGGAGATAAGAAGCACCATCAAGTTGATACCCGTGACATATTGTTTGTAGAGGCCTTTGGCAACTATGCAAAGATATACTTAGAGGAAGAGATGATCCTGAGCCATGAAAACATTTCAACTTTAGAGGCTCAATTGCCAAAAGAAAATTTCTTGCGAATTCATAAGTCCTTTATAGTAGCCACTGATAAGATTAAACTCATCCAAGGTAATCAGATACACTTGGGAGAGCATAAAGTCCCCATTGGCCAGACCTATCGGAGTAGGGTTAAACAGCTATTGAATGGGGAATAGAATTTTTTCGGTACCTCCTTTTCCATATTCAATTTTGACATCACAAAACTGCTCTTACGAAGCGCGACGATTTGATGTGTGTCATATAACCTTCTTATACTTTGCTTGCATGCCACTGAGAAAATACCTTAGGTACTGATCCATGCACGGTTCGTAAGACTTATTATTAGGATTGCGAAAGAAAGCGCTTAACTCGTGCTTGCTTATTTTTTTATTGATCAAAGAGTAGAGCGCTAAGATCTCATCCGACTTCAGATCCAATGCAATTTTTAATTTCCGAAGGATCATATTATTAGTCAATTCCTCCTCAGGTTTGGGCTGCGGTCCTTCTCTCTTTCCACGTCTATCGATGATTAATCCGTTCAGGAAGATCGCCAATTCCTTATCAGTCAATTCTCTCAACTCAGGGTCTTCATCACTCTTAAGCCAGTCACATACTTCCGCTCTTTGGACATCATGATTAGCTAACTTAAAGAGCGCGATCATTTTATCGTCTTCAAAATCAAATGTATACCGTATCCGCCTTATTATATCATTGTTAGTCATATGCTCTTCTACTTCATTTATTTACTTTTCAAGATAACCACCTATTCAATTTACTCTTAAAACTCCTCATTCATAAACAACGCGAAGGTAAGGATTATCACTAGGTTATGCTACATCGCATGTTAATCAGAAAAGACCGGCAGTTTTAACTCAGTTCTTCAAGACATGGAGATGAAAGTCAGAATCCTTACTCTCAAGCAACACTCAAAATAGAAGTTAAAGCTTAAATAAATTTTAAACGAAAAATATTCCATCTTCTGGATAGAATCTTCGTTTATTGGGATTACTGAACTAACAACCAAAATTTAGACCCATAAACATATGTGGAAGTGCACTGCTTTATTCATTTTAATGTCTTTCATTTCTATAAATGCGCAGACATGGAACAACCTAACTTACAACGAAGATCAGTCCGGTCTTGAGGAAAATCCTCTAAAAGGATTTGCAGATTTATATGGACCTCAAAACGACTTTCCAAGAAGCATCAATGGAAGATTATTTGGCCTGAATGAAGTCATGACTAACTTAGACGAATTTAACTGGAGTATCATAGATAACTTTATAGCACAAAATAAAAGAGAAGGCAATTTCTCCTACCTACAGGTCAATATAGATCCCGGCCCTGATGGCAATAATAAGCCACGAAGTTATATGCCTGCCTTCTTAGATGGCCAATATGATTTTATAATTGTAGATGGGCCCGTTGCTGATATATGTCCAGATTGGAATGATCCAGAGATACTGGAAGCGATGGTTAATTTCATCGATGCATTTGGTGCAAAGTATGATACGCTACCGGAAGTATTCATGATAAGCCTTGGACTCTATGGCATCTATGGAGAATGGCAGATAGGCGATGCCGCAGATATAGAACCTGACTTTGAAATGACGCAAGACAATCGGGTTATGATAGCTAATAGATTTAAAAAAGCCTTTCCTAATACTAATTTGTTAGCACGGTACGCCGAGCATATGCCTGACCCTGAAGTATTTGGTTATAGTGATGGTCTCTTTTTCTCTCAGTCTATTTCAACTAATACCTTTTTCAATCATTTCTACTTTGGCAATCTTTTGGATGCATACAATGCTGGGCAAAACTGGAGAAATCAAGTCATAGGTGGAGAAATCGATCCATGCATTCAGCCTTTACTTTGGCAAAACTGGCCAAATGTCAATACGATTAATTGCGACCCTAATAATCCAAGTGGACAGTCCGTAGATGTCCAAGATGTCGTTCAGACCATAGAAGCCCTACATCCGACTTTCCTTTTCTCGCATCATATCTTTACGGACATCAACCCTAATCCTACGTCCGATGAATGGACGAACGCTATCAGGGCTCAAAAAAAGATGGGCTACACTTTCTTTGTAAACAAGTACCGCCTATCTGCATCCAATGGCTTCCCAGTAATTGAGGCGAATATTCAAAATACAGGTGTCGCCCCTATGTATGCAAACTGGGATATAGAATTTGCAGTGATCGATGGCAGCAATAATAAATTTCAATCCTTAGGATTTCAAAAATGGAATTTGAATATCATACAACCAGATGCAGTCAATAATTATAGATCTTTTGTTTCCCCGAAAGCTTTAGAAGATGGAGATTATACATTCCTCTTTAGAGTGGTGAATCCTTTAGAAGCATTCAGCTCATCTGCAGCTCCTGTCAGGTTTGCCAACGATACCCAGGACGCTAATGACATGAAGGGTTGGCTAACTTTAGGCCAGCAAACTATAGTTTCTGGTAGTGCTGGAGTCTCCCCAATCTCAGTTTCTGGTATGTCTATTTCGCAATCTACTGCGACCTTAATAGTGGGAGACAATCTTCAACTGACGACTATAATAAGTCCAGAAGACGCTACAGAACAGGGCATCACATGGGTCTCAGATGAACCTGGTACCGCATCTGTATCCTCTAATGGATTAGTCACCACAGGACCTGCCTATGGCACAGCGACCATCACGGCATACGCCCAGGACGGAAGCTTTAAAGGTGTCTGCGAGATTAATGTTGCTCCTCTAAGTGTTGACATCCCAGCTCTTATAGAAGCAGAAGACTTTGTA
>CALHUZ010000075.1 GCA_938039305.1 uncultured Saprospiraceae bacterium | reverse complement strand
AAAGAGTATTTCGTGTCTACTATATTCTATCCTGACTATGCCATCGAAAGTGTTGAAGGGCAGGATGATGAGACAGTGGTTACGTTGACTAAGATCGGTCAGTTCCCGATGCCATTAGATGTAGTGGTTACTTATGAAGATGGTACTAAGTCTATGATTAACATACCTATACGCTTAATGCGCGGAGAGAAAGGTATCCAGAACAAAGACATGCACTTTATTCAAGCAACTGACTGGCCATGGACTCATCCAGAGTATGAGTTAATACTTGATTATCCAATCAGTGAGGTTAGGTCAATTGAGATAGATCCTTCTCAAGATATGTTGGATACTAATCGTGATAATAATAATTGGTTATCAGACGAATAGTGTCTCAACCAAAAATATTTACGACAGGATGGTGACTTCTGTAAAGAGTCTCCGTCTTAATGACGTTACGAACATGTAACAAGAATTTTTGGTTGATGCAGTGATTAGGAGGATTCGCAAGATTCCTCCTTTTTTTATGCCTACTGCTGAAAGCGGTATTATGTGAAATAAATTCCTTTTCACAGTGACTTCTTAAAAGATGCCCGTCTTAAGGGTGTTACGAACGAGTAACAAGAATTTTTGGTTGATGCAGTGATTAGGAGGATTCGCAAGATTCCTCCTTTTTTTCCTCTTTTACCAAGCGGCTAATCTATCCGCAAAAGAAATAAATCCTTGGCAGTGACTTATCAAAAAAGATGCGTCTTAAGGATGTTACGAACGAGTAACAAAAGAATTTTTGGTTGATGCAGTGATTAGGAGGATTCGCAAGATTCCTCCTTTTTTTCCTCTTTTACCAAGCAGCTAATTATCCGCAAAAGAAATAGATCCTTGACAGTGACTTATCAAAAAAGATACGTCTTAAGGATGTTACGAACGAGTAACAAAGAATTTTTGGTTGATGCAGTGATTAGGAGCGTTCGCAAGAACCTCCTTTTTTTCCTCCTTTACCAAGCGGTTAATTATCCGCAATAGAAATAAACGCTTAAGTGTGACTTCTCTAAAAAGTTGCGTCTTAATGATGTTACAAATGAGTAACGAAGAATTTTTGGTTGATGCAGTGATTAGGAGTGTTCGCAAGGACCTCCTTTTTTTCTCTTTTTAACCAAGCGGTTAATTATCCGTAAAAGAATTAATCCTTGATTGTTACTTTTATAAAAAGTTGCGTCTAAAGGATGTTACCAAAGAGTAACAAAGAATTTTTGGTTGATGCAGTGATTAGGAGGACTCGGGAGAAGCCTCCTTTTTTTATGCCTATACCAGAACTGTGATTTCTATCTCTGAAGATCGTTCAGTTACAATTAATATAGCTTTCCTCAACCAAAACACATCCAATAGCGCTATAAAGAACTCAGAATCG
This sequence comes from uncultured Saprospiraceae bacterium, assembly GCA_938039305.1. Taxonomy (GTDB): domain Bacteria; phylum Bacteroidota; class Bacteroidia; order Chitinophagales; family Saprospiraceae; genus JAJRXG01. Next base: position 2,117 of record CALHUZ010000075.1, on the reverse strand, counting down.
ACTATCTGTGTGGTTTTGATTTTCTACAATATCTATGAGCCGCTTTATAGGATCTCGCGACTAATTGCTCAAGGTTTGTTGATTCATTTTTGATAATGACATCAGGTCCAGCTACACCTATCTGGAGGCTCAATTCATATATAGGAGTTCCGTGTCCTTCCATGTTTACATGAATCACAGCGTATATGAGATGGTTGAATTTTTCTGCTAGGTTATAAAGATTCCATTTTAGCTTTCTGATGTGCTTATTCGGAATAGCTGCGACATTGTTAACAGTGATTTTAAGGCTCATGCAGGTTATTTTTATAGGGTTAAAACGAGCGGCAATTTGCTTTTATTCTTTATAGTTTGACTTAGCGTCAAATATATTTCGTGTAAGCTGTAATAACCTTATTTATATCGGCAGTGTAGATGTGGGTTCGTAGGCTGAAAGCACTGTGATTGTTCATGATAGAGCTATAAATTCTATCTTTGCTATTATCAATAACATAAGTTTAATCTAATATGTCATCATCATTTACGAAGGGAGTAGTCTACGGACAAGAATTAAAAGAACTTTTTGACTACGCGAACAAAGAAAACTTCGCAATACCAGCAGTCAATGTTGTAGGAACCAACTCTGTCAATGCGGTGATGGAAACAGCAGCAGCAGTTAATTCGCCTGTTATCATCCAATATAGTAATGGTGGAGCTGTCTTTAATGCAGGAAAAGGACTTTCTAACGAAGGCCAAAAAGCAGCGATATTAGGTGCCAAGACAGGAGCAATGCACGTCCATGAATTGGCTAAGCATTATGGCGTAACTGTTGTGCTTCATACTGATCACTGTGCTAAGAAGTTACTTCCTTGGATTAAAGGCTTAATACAAGAGGGCGCTAAGTACAACGAAATATATGGACGTCCACTTTTTAGTTCGCACATGTTAGACTTGTCCGAAGAGCCAATCGAAGAGAACATGGATATCTCATGTGAGTACTTCGAGGAGATGAACAAGTTAGGGATGATGATCGAAATAGAACTCGGTGTGACAGGTGGAGAAGAAGATGGCGTTGATAATACGGATATAGATAGTTCAAAGCTTTATACTCAGCCAGATGAGGTAGCTTATGCCTACGAGCGTTTATCAAAGATCTCCGATAGATTCACAGTAGCTGCGGCTTTCGGAAATGTTCATGGTGTTTATAAGCCAGGGAATGTTGAGTTGACACCTATCATCTTGAAGAATTCTCAAGAGTACGTTCAGAAGAAGTTTAACACAGCTGCGCAACCGATCAACTTTGTATTTCACGGTGGTTCAGGATCAACTCAAGCAGAAATCCGTGAAGCGATAGAGTACGGAGCAATCAAGATGAACATCGATACAGATATGCAATGGGCATTCTGGGATGGTATCAAAGGCTACTACGAAAAGAACAACGCTTATCTTCAGACACAACTGGGTAACCCAGATGGTGCTGATGTTCCTAACAAGAAGTTCTACGATCCACGTAAGTGGTTAAGAGTTGCTGAAGAGTCATTTAAGACAAGGCTTACTCAAGCATTTGAAGATCTTAACTGTATCGACAAGCAGGTATAAAATACAAGTTATCTTCTGTGCGATTCGTAAAGAATAACAGTAGATAAAAAGATTTTTTTTTCAAGAGCTCTTCAGTATGAAGGGCTCTTTTTAGTGTTAAGCCTTCAACTTTTTCGACCAATATCTAAGCAGTCCAGTGGCACTCATGTCAGAAGGATTAGCAGCTTGGTATGCATCAGCATCTTTAAGGTCAAGTCCATGTTCTATCAAGTATTTCTTCACAAAATCTTGAAAATCTGGAAGACATTCATCAACTGTCTTACCTGCTTTTGCAAACGGCTCCATGAAAGCAGTATAGTCTTCAATAGCTACTTTCAGTTCTGCCATGTGCTCAGCTATGTTTTCGATAAGACCAAAGTGTGTTAGATAGTACTGCTTGATATCAGGTAAGCTTAAAAGATGATCTATAGATGAAAGCCAAGCCTCTCTATCGATATCAGGTGGAGGACAAGGAGGTATCACTGGCCCATGGTTGATAGAAACTCCGGCAACATCTCCAGTGAATACCACATCTCCTATTTGCCAAGCGATATGATGTTGCG
>CALHUZ010000074.1 GCA_938039305.1 uncultured Saprospiraceae bacterium | reverse complement strand
TTTCTAAAGGTATATTCTTCCATCTTGTCCATGGTTCTATTCTCTTTTTCTCCCCGTCGATATAAATATCAATGGGCATCTTAAATCCAGCGACTGCATTGACCCATCTGAATCCAAGCCTATCGTTGCGATAACCGTATTCTAAAATTGGGATTTGAGTAGATCTCAAATATTGATCAAAGAAAGGCCCTAAGTCTAAGTCTAAAAATTCGGACATATATGATTCTATCTGGCCTGTTGTAACGGTCTTATGATAATATTCCTTATTCAAGCCTCGCAACAGTTCACGCCACTTCACATCGTCTCCAACAACTTGACGAAGTGTATGTAGCATGTTACTCCCCTTGTAATACATATCCCCAGAACCTCTAGAATTGACGCCATAGGTGCCTATGATAGGCTTATCATTATTTATACTGGTTCGAGTACCGGTTACATAAGCAGCACCAGCTTCGGCGCCATAATGATATTCTACATAAAGGCACTCAGAGTAAGCGGTAAACGATTCATGAATCCACATATCAGCTATATCTTGATAGGTGATATTGTTAGCGAACCACTCATGTCCAGCTTCATGTATGATTATAAAATCAAATTTTAATCCCCATCCACTTCCACTTAAGTCTCTACCTAAATATCCGTTGCCATAAGCGTTGCCATATGTCACAGCACTCTGATGTTCCATCCCTAAGTATGGTACTTCTATTAACTTGAATCCATCTTCGTAAAATGGGTAAGGGCCAAACCAATGTTCAAAAGCTGACATCATCATCGGTACTTGCTTAAACTGTTCTTTTGCAAGTGATAGATTATCTCTCAAGACGTAGTAATCCATCTTTAGCGGTCCTGCTTCTCCAGCGAATGTTTCTCCGAAGTGAACATAGTCTCCAACACTAAGATTGACTCCATAATTATTGATTGGATTTTGGACATTCCAGTGATAAGTTTTACGACCATCAGGAAGGTTGTCAGTACCTATATGTTGGCCATTGGATACATCCATGAGATTGCCAGGAGTTGTAACACTTATGAGCATACTATCAGGCTCGTCGTACATATGATCTTTGCATGGCCACCATATACTTGCCCCTATACCTTGACAAGATGATGCGACATACGGGTTTCCGTTTTTGTCTTCTGTCCAAGTGATACCTCCATCCCATGGCGCTCTAATAGCTACATGAGGTTTCCCTTCATAGGATACTTTGATCGATTGATGGCTACCTTTACTTTGCTTCTTTTCTAAGTGAATGTAGTGCACATCACCCTCCTGTCTTACCTCAAGTGATTTCCCATCTTGCGTTACTCTTGTTATAGATAAAGGAGATTGAAGGTCGATCTGCATAACCTCATGCTCTTCAACTACGCTATAGCTTATAGTATTATGTCCCATCAAACTGGAGTCCTTAGGATTCACTTCTACTTCAAGATGATAGTGAGTTAAATCCCACCAAGCACGCTCTGGAGTGATGGATCCTCTTAAAGTATCTTGACGTGAATATTGCGCAGAGATTGTCATCGAACTGAAGACAATAGCTAGTGTAAAGTATATGTATCGGTAATTCATATGATCGATATTACAACTTTAGTCTTGAAATATAAACCATCAAGAGTCACAAGATAGTTTCAAGCGTAAGTTATATTAATCCAATATGAATCTCGCCTTCAAGCCACCATTCATCTCCGTAATAGGGAATTGATTAGATCGATAAGGCGTCGTAGCTGAATAGTCAAAGAAGATAGAAAGAATGAAATTCTTATTTATATCATAGTTCAAGATAGGAGCAAGTGTGAATGTCTTTGTTCCCCTTGTAGGCTCTGCAGACTTTCCATCTCCAAGCTCATGTATGAGCGTGACATCATCCCGATATTGAAGATTAAATGCAAATTCTAATCTATTAGCCTCCTCATTAATTCCTCCTCTATTAAGCCCAGTCTTTCCTTCTTCCAAAGCCTTCTCTAAAGGATCTGTTGATTCTGGGTTTTCTGGATTATCAGGATCTTGATTCTTTCTTCTTGTTCTTTGATTACGCTTTCTACCAGTTAAGAAACCAATATTCACATTTTGGAATATCCAACCTAGTCCAACTGTATAACTTGTACTCCGAGTCTCTGTCAATTGAGCCAAAGTTGTAGCAAGTCTTAGGCTTCTACTTTTAGAATAATCAGCATTAATTGTAAGATCAGTCTTTGTCTTTATATCTAATCCGATGATGGGCTCGAAGCGTTCTTCTATGACGACTTCTGGAACTTCAAATCTCGCAAAATAGTTACCCGTTGATACGAGTGGATCTATCTGGAAAGCATTAGAACCATCATATTGAAGATCGGTCTGGAAGCTATTGACATTAAGTGAAGTCTTATAACTGTGATTGATACTGATATTAGAAAAGAGCTCTTTGAACCAACTTATATCTGACAAACCATTATATCTCACACTCCAATTGGGTTTTGGGATATAGCTTCTTTTGCTTACAGTCTCTCTAAAGTCTAAATCTACTGTTTCAGGATCTTGATTGGTATAGGCAGCTATAAAAGCTGGAATCAATACATCTACATGTTGTCTACCATATCCTGAAGTATAGCCTATATCACTTTGGTGTGCCGCTGTTGAGTTATTAGGAAGTCGAGCTGAAATAATTTGTCTGTTCAAATCAAATCTCTGAAATAGACCATCTATGTCACTATCGAACAAAGTGTTCAATGCCATATAGGATATCTCATAACTTCCAAAATCCCTTTGCGTTAGTCTATCGAAAGCATATGTTGTATCAGTACCAACTACAGTTGGAACATTGATATAATACTCAGAATGATTTTGTGTATACCGCTTACTAAAGTCTACATCAATGGAAAACCCTTTCCATGGCTCTATCTCAATATCCGCTTCATATGTCTGAGCGTTCTCTTGGATGATCTGTTGGTTCTGAAAACTACTTTCAGTAATAATTCGCTCTCCTCTTTCTTGCAAGAACGATGTCAAGTTCGGTTGAGCACCCAACACAAAACCCCATCCTGGATCACTTCCTGTAAGTCCAAAAAACTTAGGATTTTTCACATACCCAGGAATTATGGTGGCCATATCCTCTTTATAATTAAACTTAACTTCTCTTATTGAAAGTAAAGGGCGCAAGAATATTTTTTCTATTGTTGAAGCATTGCCTGTATTGGATTTCTTTTCGTCCTGCGCTTCATCTTTTGAACCCCTTCTTCTTGAAGCTCTGCGATTCTTTCCTTCTAAACGCTTGAAGTAACCAATCTTCTCATATAGTTTTTCAAAATCCAGAGTGGCTCTAAGAGTTCTTTTTTGCGTGTTCTGAATGATGTTACCCAAAGTCAGACCAGCTTCATCAAACGATGTGAATGATGCTGCACTCCAAGAGTAATCTCCATTATACTGAGCCTGAGCACTTATCCAATCTAATCCAGGAAAATACTTTAATGGTAAAGTATAACTAAGGCTAACTCCTTGAGTATAATTTTTCAATCTTCCAAAGTCTGAAAGATTATCACGTATATATCTATTAGCGAATCCTGGATCCTCACTGATCATCTGGGTATAGGTCGGCTGATTCTCATCAGGGCTTTCGTTGCCCATCACATCTTTCCACTTACGTTCTATGGCCGTTGGAGCTACGCCTACTTGTTTTAATTCATCTACAACTGCTATGGCAGAAGCATCGTAATTCAACTTTAAAGATTTAGCAAGATCCCATGAAAGTGCATAGTTGCGATTCCAATTGAATCTCTTATCATCAAAAACATATTCGAATCCTTCTGTAGGGTCTGGAAGCCTGAATAATCGCGAACTTTTATATCGCTGTAGCTGAGTATTAAATGAGAAAGAATTGGGTATAGGATTAAAGTTTATTTCTTTAATAAACCTAAGCGGTTTCGACTTTATACCTTTGAATGGCTGGATCGGTTTAGCTTTTGCGTTGTAACTATACACCAACTCGCCTCTCTGATCATCTGTCACTTCTTCTTTTATGATTTCATCACGATGCTTCGTTCGAGAAAACGAGTAACTCGCTGTGAAATTAGAAACGTCCCACGGCTTAGGTGAGCCCTGACCAGTTCTTTCTTTTCGGACATTGGTCAAGTTGAAGGTAGAAATCGTTGTTACATCTTTCTGCCTTTCAATTATATCTGTCCTTTCGTTCTCATTAAGATTAGGATTTTCTAAAAGCTGATCTTTAGTTAAATCTAACTCTAATGGATCGTATTCTGGTGTGCTACTTGAATTCGCGTATTGGTAATAAAACGGAACTCTCATGCCCCACTTCGATGGAAACAACTTTCCAAGCTCAAGATTAGTTGCTACATCAAACTCTGTGATAGCTTCTAAACTTCTCTCTTGAAGTTGCTCATCTATCTGCCCCCATCCTATCGAACTATAATTAAAACTTGAAGTTACGTTTCCAAAATCCGCAAGTTGAATATCTAACCTTGCCTTCGCAGCTACACCACCTCTATTATTAAGTCCTTGCAGTCTTAATTCATTCACCCATACTTCTGCCGATACCGAAGGCTTACCACTTTGCTTTGTGTTTCTAATACCTATGACCATACCTTTGACAAGACCCAACGTAGGATTACCTTTTATCTTGACAGTTGCATCTAAGTTATCGGGATTCAGACCGGTCATTGAAAAAATATCCTGCCTTGAAAAGTCAGCATTGTTTCTCGCTCTCTTTGCATCGGTAAATAGAGTCAATGGAAAATCAATAAAATTCTCAGATCTCCATACTTCATCCGAGTATTCTTGCAAGTCCAAAAAGCCGCTATCTATAGAAACAAATTTGTTAGCTTCTACACTATCTGAGAATACCAATGGTATCTCATATTCGTAATAGTTATTTGTGAAATCTCGTCCAAAACGAACAAATACAGCCAGATCTCCATCATCTAAATCTTGCCCTCGACCTTCTTCACCGTGAACAAACATTTGCACTCTTTCAAATTGTCTCATATCAAGACGAGTGAGCTTAGAGATCATCATCTCACAACTATCTGGAATATTCACAGCATTAAGCGCAAGTGAGTTTTCATCTTGTGCAATTGTAGAAAACTGACTAAAGATTCTTTCTTGCTTGATACCTACAGGAAGTACATATCTGAACGGAGTCTTCTTTCCATTTTCTTGTATTCCGACTTCATTAACGATGAATTCTACATCTGATCCCGTAGTCGTACATGACTCATCTAATTCTAATCTTCTCCACTGATTACGCACTAACTCATATTCAGCAAGTCTGAATGTTTTCTGCTTTTTGAAACCAGAAAAATATGTTCTCAAAAACTGAATAGATCTAAATCCTTCTATATCTCCTACAACTGTTGTCTCTGGTGTTGGTGCAATCGGTATTTGAAATCTATACCACTTCTCTTCTCTTCTCGTGACAGGATTAGTAGTCGTTCTTACATCAGTTATGTATCGACTATTCTCTCTGTCTATCTCTCCGTTGTTATTGGTTATATCAACTACATATTCGTAGTACGCTTCATTAGTTTCTAAAGAGCGGTTCTCGTTAAGGTCTTCAGAATCAGGTATTGGATTTCCAAGTCCTACACGTTGATTTCTTACAGGTGCATTTCCCTCAGGGTTATTAAACCTTTTGTACCTCTCCAGAGGGCTGGTCTCGTTTGTCAATGTCTCATCCAAATAGGATAAATAGTTATCATTGGACACATCAGTAAGCCTAGTGCTGAAAGTGCTTTCTATCAAATTAACATAGTCCGCATGCTTTTCTCGCTCTTGCTCATCATTCATACCATCAAACCCAAGATCTTGTAATTCTTGAAATTCTAAATCAAATCCTTGAACATTAGGAACTGATAGTGGCACATTACCCCAAGCCGTAGATTTGGTAGGAACTACATCGTCCCCAGTTGCGATTGCATTTTCATAGAACTGTAGATTATCACGAAGGATATCTTCTGACACATTTCCTAATTGGAAAGTGATCAGTCCTTTTTCATCTGCATCATGCTCTACATCTTCAGTATCCATAAAAGGATTGAGCATCCAGAATTCTATATACTCATAATTAGAAGCTTCAAAATCATTATTCGGTAAATACCTCATGATTCCGCCCCATCTATCTTCTGGAGACTTGAGTATTATCTCATTAGTGTTCTCATCATAGTCAACTCCGGCTGACATTTCTCTAAGTCCATTTTTAGTGCCAAGAGCTATTCCATCAGGTGTATCAAAGTTATAAGGACCACGCTGATTCGGATAATACGTAACATCAAAAGTTCTTAAATCTGACAACTGATTCACATCAATCTCTCGATCAAAAAGTTCATCAATTTCTATACGTCGCGCGTATGAGTTGGCTTGTCTTTCTTCAGTATTAGGAATAGATCTATCATCCACTACATACCAATTCACAAGTGCTCGGTTAACACCACTAAGTGTATTTCCAGTAAAATCAGAAGTATCAGATCTTTCGTTTCCACTTGGACTAGCTAACGTCCATATATTAGTTCTTGAACCCAATGGGATACCACTATTTGCCCCTTCAAAATCATCTAAGCTTACAACACCTTTATCACTATCTGGAGCATTGATGGCTTTAGAATTTCCAGGTTTAAGGGCAGCGACCTCTGCGGACAACGTCACAGTAGATGGTGCATCTGTACTGATGAGTGGAAGTCTGTCGACAAATCTTGTGATGCCAGGAGCATCAGTTGTAAAGTTAAGATCGAGTCCAAACATTCTATTATTAATGGGATCTTCTCCGATATTCACTTTTTGAGTAAATGGTCTTTCGAAGAGACGCATGTAAGTAGCTCCCAAAGTGAAATTCTCATTGAATCTCATCTCTCCTCTCAGACCAAACATAGTCTTTTGCTGAAGATTAAATAATCCTTGATCTTCAAATGATACCTTAATCGGCACACCTTGCTGCAGATAAGACTCATTAAGAATCTTAATTCTACCGATACCATAATCGATATCATAATCAATTCCTTCTCTAAGTATCTGAGATCCTGCTCGTACTGTAACAGATCCTTGTGGGATATTAAATGTACCCAGAGAAATCTCTGAAGAAGTGTTGGACTTAACCTGTCCTTTTATTCTAAATCTATTTTTCTCCGGAGTAAACTTGGCTGCCGTAACAGTGTTTTCATAAAGTTCTGGGTAACCATACTTGGCCACTAACTCTGTCGCATCTAATCCTCTGGAATCAAAAAGCTGTCTAAGTGAACTACCAAAAGGCTCCAGCACTGGAAATATGATACTTCCTGTTTGACTATTGACAGTAACTCCAGGTACAAAGTCAAAAATACCGTCCTCTTGAGGGTCGCTATAATTGTTAAGTCTATCTAAACCAAATAATTCAAGTAATGGAACATCTCGTAATCCTTCTTCGGGTATATATCTGATGAGGCGACTATTAGCATTATCTTCAAAAAATATATCTAACTGGAAGTCTTCCTGTGTAAGCTGTGAAGTATTTAGCGGATATACGTTTTTCATCATCAGGTCCCAAGATGGAATCCCAGGGTTCTGATTTGTATTTTTTAGCATCTTGACGTAGATCACGTCTTCTGGTTCAATCTGATTTTCGTCTCCTACGCCACCACGATTACTCTCATTGGTCATCTCACCTACCTTGTATATCTCGTTGGCATTGACGGTATAAGTATACTCATATGCTACACCAAGTACCTGATTAGGTCTTAAGCGTTGGTTAAGAGATATGAATCCAAGTTGAGGATGAAAAGTGTATTCGTTTCTGGTAAGCTTACGCATGTTGTGTCTCTCAAAATCACGAGACTGCGTCATCCCATATGCTCCCTTTAGACTTGTCTCTATGTTGTCTATTTGTCTTGTGAAGTCATCATTGACCAATTCTCTGAAGAGATCACTATTTCTATTAGAAGGTAAGGTCTGGCCATATACATCACGGCCATTAGTTGGTGGATTAGGTGTCCATCGCGTCTGTGGATCAGCAAAAACTGTGAGATCTGACTCTCCGAGATATTCTAAGGCAGCAACACTCGTAGCATTGGTTAAATCATTTCGCTGATCATTAGTGACCCAAACTTCGATATCTGTGATATTGACTAGTGATCTGACTTGAGGTATTTGGCTTAAAGCCCGTTCAAAATTCTGTCTAAAATAATGAGAGATGAAGAAGTGGCGATTCTCATCGTACTGATCTGGATAGATTTCAAAATCTTGAATCAACTTACCATTCTCAAGTGTTATGGACTCTTTCTCTGATCTCGATTGAGAAGCAACTGCTGTCAACCAAAACTTACCGAACTGTAGCTCGGTCTTCAGTCCAAAAAGATTTTGCTGTCCCTGTATTAATTCTCCAGGCAAAGCGAAGTTGATATTTCCAGCTTCAATGGTCTTGATGATATCATCTTCATCGAAGAGATCGCTACCATAACCAAGATTCAGCTTATTGTCAAAATCAAAAGTAGCTTGAGTGTTATAGTTAAATCCAAGATCCAACTTGTCTCCGATCTTGGCTTCAACACCCATGTTAATATCCATATCAAAGATGGGGACATTAAACTGGGACTGAAGATCTTCAGTCAAGTTGGGGTTACCGTTATTAAAGTAGTTGAAGCCTAAGTTAAGGTCAATATTTCCTGTAGGCTTAATATCTATGTCAGTCCCCCCGAATAATCTATCAGCCAAAAGTGCATCTATGTCAATCTCCGACATAGGATCAAGTTCAAGGCTACGAGAAAAGTCTTTAGACTTTATACCTGCTAACTTCTTGAAGTAATCTGACTGTTGTTTTTTCTCCTGCCAATCCAGATATTCAGTCATCGTCAGATAAGTAGGCGTCCGATAATACTCGTCACCTATCTTTTCGAAAACAACATACTGACCAGTTTCAAAATCATATTCGACCTTTTGATCTATGATGCTTGGAAGTATATCAAATGGATTGTAATAGTCGTCTGTAATGAAGTCGCCTTGTCTATCCTCGATAGGGATGGTATCAACTGCTATGGTTTTAATGTCCTCAGGGAGCGAAATTAATTCTTCCATAGGACCAACCACAGTACCAGCGTGCAACTGTATACCTAAAAACAAAAAGCACAAAATGCTTAGGCATGTTGTCGACCCTAGCTTGAAATTCATCATTTATTGATAGCTCTTTTAGAAATGTTGCCGTACTAATACGGGAAAGCACATAGGATCAGTATATGAGAGCGTAACTTCTTTTCAATCATTAGATAGTTCTTGTGGCGTTAGGTGATAAGGCTATGTAACGCACTTAAAGATGAATTCCGTATTTTGAAGACGATTATGTGAGCAATTGCAGGGCACTTTTTATGATTTGTTCTACTGACATGTCTGAAGAGATGGAGATAGAATCGACCACTTTGACCACTTTTTGCCTTTGAAATCCTAACGCCATAAGTGCTTCTGCAGCTTTTTCGCTTGAAGAGGAGGATATGGTCTTCTGAGTATCAACCATCCCATCACCTGCTTTTATCTTATCCTTTAGATCAAGGATCACCCTCTTTGCTGTCTTCGGACCTACCCCTTTGACCTTCCTGAATGCCGCATCATTGTCCGATATAATGGCTGTGCGAACTTCAATAGGTGTCATCGATGAAAGAATAATCCGCGCTGTATTAGGCCCAATACCCGATACTGACAATAGTAAGATAAAAAGCTTCTTTTCTTCCTCATTGAAAAACCCAAACAGTATCTGTGCATCCTCCTTTACGTGGAGATAGGTATACAAACGTCCCTTCTCTTCTTTTTCTATCTGAGCATAAGTGTTAAGAGAGATATGTATATGATAGCCTACTCCACCGACATCAACATAGACCTCTGTCGGTGATTTATAAGAATATCGTCCTTCTATATATGCGTACATAATTGACCTGATTGAGTCACAAAAGTAAGCTGACTATCTGGAAGTAGATAATCTAGCTGCTAAGATGGCCTCTTCTGTCAGGTTCTATCAATAGATTGGCTTACCTTCGGCCATCTAAAGATCACTTTAAGGTCACAATGAATATACTTATCCTTGGTGGCGGTGGGCGAGAACATGCCTTCGCTTGGAAATTAAGCCAAAGTCCGCTCTCTAATCAGATCCACGTTGCTCCTGGCAATGCTGGAACAAGATCCATAGCTCGCAATGCAGATCTTGATATAATGAACTTCAGCTCAGTTGAAGCTTATGTCAAAGCGCACGATGTTACCCTTATGATAGTAGGTCCTGAAGCTCCTCTTGTAGCAGGAATCAGCGACTACTTCAGCGAAAACATGCCCAGCCTTATGGTCATAGGCCCAAAGAAGGCGGGTGCTATGCTTGAGGGAAGTAAGGCTTTCTCTAAGGTATTTATGAAGGAGTTTGATATTCCAACTGCTGGATACCTTGAAGTGAGGTCTGAAAATATAGAAAAAGGTATAGCTCATATAAATAATAGCAAGGGCCCTTATGTGCTGAAAGCTGACGGCCTCGCAGCAGGTAAAGGAGTACTTATCATAGAGGATAGACAAACTGCGATAAGTGAATTGAAGGAGATGCTCGATGGCAAATTTGGGGAGGCAAGCCGAACCGTTGTCATAGAAGAGTTTTTAGACGGTATAGAGTTCTCTGTTTTCATTCTCACTGATGGCCAATACTACATGCTTCTCCCTGAAGCTAAAGATTACAAGCGAATCGGTGAGGGAGATACTGGGCTCAATACGGGCGGGATGGGTGCGATAAGCCCTGTGCCATTCGTAGATGATGAGATGCTACAGAAAGTAAGAGAAAGAATTATACTTCCTACTCTTAAAGGCTTGCAAGAGCGCAATATCGAATACGTAGGATTTATCTTCTTTGGCATCATTAAAGTTAAAGGCGAGCCTTATGTCATCGAGTACAACTGTCGCATGGGTGATCCAGAGACAGAAGTTGTCTTGCCTCGATTAAAAAATGATTTTGCAGAACTATGTGTAGCACTCTTTGAACAAGACCTTTACGAGATACCAGTAGAGAAGGATGCAAGAACAGCTGCTACCATCATGACAGTCTCAGGTGGATATCCTGGAGCCTACGAAAAAGGGCATCATATAGAGATAGGAGAGGCAGCCACAGCTGAGAGTCACATCTTCCATGCAGGAACTAAAATGGAAAATGGGAAGGTTGTAACTAATGGAGGAAGAGTGATAGCGGTCACAAGTCTTGATCATGACCGGCAGAAAGCAATTGATAAATCTATGTTAAGCATCGAAAGTATTGACTTCAAAGGAAAATATTATCGCCAAGACATAGGTTTTGATCTTTGACAAAGCGAATGACAATGTTACGAGACCCATCGGATGGGTCTTCATCCATCATAAATTAGAATATTAATACATCCAAATGTCCATAAGTCATATCAAACTAATGGTTCTCTTTATCCTTCCCAGCTTCGTCTGCGATGCTCAGGATGAAGTACTATTCAGAATCGGCAGTGACGTAGTGACTGTCTCTGAATTCAAATACATCTACGAAAAGAACAATCGAGACAAAGCTGACTACTCTAAAGAAAGTATCGAAGAATATCTAGATCTATACATCAACTTCAAGTTGAAAGTCCATAAAGCAAGAGAGCTGGGTTATGATGACTCAGACACTTACAAAAAAGAGTTGGAGGGATATCGTCAGCAGCTCGCGGATTCATATGTGATAGATAAAGAGGTCATCACTCGGATGGTAAATGAGATCTATGAAAGACAGAAGTATGATATAGAAGTCAGGCACATCATCATTCCTTCTCCAGAAAAGTCTCCTCAATCGCAACAAGTTCTTGCAGAGCAAAAGATCAATGAAGCCTCTCGACAAATAAGAGAAGGCATGCTTTTCGATATTGCTGTACAACAGTTCTCACAAGATCGCAATAGTGCTCGATTAGGTGGAGATTTAGGATTTATCCATGCACCACTTCCAGAGGGTTATGTGGCATTTGAAGATGCCGCCTATACACTCTCTCCGGGTTCTATCTCAGAGCCTATAAAGACAAAGCAAGGATATCACATCATACAGGTCGTAAGCAAGAGACCTGCAAGAGGAACGATGGAAGCGGAACACCTCCTGATTCGGAAGAATAGCCCAGGAGGAATTCCTTTGGCAGCAGCAAAAGTTAATGTTGATAAAATATATGCCGAGATAAAAGCAGGAACAAAGACTTTCGATCAAGCGACTATAGTCTCTTCTGAAGACAGAGAGACAAAAGGGAATACTGGTTATCTTGGATTCTTTACAATCGGTCAGTATGAGCGCAGTTTTGAAGATGCGGCATTTGCCTTAAAGGCCGATGGAGACATATCAGAGCCTATAGAAACTTCAATAGGTTGGCATATCATCCGACGAGTTAGCAGGAAAGAACTAGACACTAAAGAGCTGATAAGAGAACGACTTAGCAATGCTCCTAAGCAGGGAGAAAGATTCGATCGAGTCAGCCGTGATGTGGTTAATGAGATCAAGAAGGAAGCTAACTTCAAAGAAGATAAAAGCCTACTTCAAGAATATTCTAACAAACTATCAAACGACTTTTTTGACTACAGCTGGAAGCTTCCAGAAAATGATGATAAAACATTGCTGTCATTTGGCTCAGACAAGTATGACCTAAATGACTTCACGAGCTATGCTAAGAAAAATAGTAAAGCAAGAATGAGGGCCAAGGGTCAGATATCAATTAAGAAAGCAGTCGAAGAACTATATGAGTCATTCGTTACTACAAAGGCCATAGCATTTGCAGAAGATAGATTAGAAGATAGATATCCAGAGTTCAAGAATCTGATGCGAGAGTATCGTGAGGGCATATTGTTATTTGATATAGCTAAAGACATGGTCTGGGATAAGGCGGCAAGTGATACTACTGCTATCAATGACTATTTTAAAGATCATCGAGAAGATTATAGATGGAAGGACCGAGCCGAAACTACTCAATATACTGTAAGGTCTTTGGAGCCAAAGCTCATCACGGATATCATCACCAATGCTAAAAAATCTAACTCAGCCCTTCTGGTAAAAAGATATAATTCTGAGAAAGAGTTGATTATATTTAGAAAAGAGACATTGGAGAAAGGCCATAAAAATCTTGCTGAGTTGTCTTTAGAACCGGGATTTGTAAGCCCACCAGTCTTTAATAGCAAACTGAAGTTGACCACATTTACAAAAGTGGAAGACGTGACACCTGCTAGGTTAAAAACCTTGAAAGAAGCAAAAGGATATGTCATATCTGATTATCAAGACCATCTTGATAAAATCTGGATCGAGGAGCTCAAGGATGAATACAAAGTTAAAATCGACAAGAAGAGACTCAAAAACTTGTTCCAATAATTCAGAACATGGCTGTAAGGTTATATGGCTACGAGACAAGTCTACATGTAGCAATTGCTATACTACTGATGATCGTAAGTGTCTCTTGCGATAAATCTGTACAGGGCCCAAAGACAGATGAGGGCAAGATGCTCGCGAGCGTAGGCAGTAAAATCTTATATGAATCAGATCTCATCAATGTCATACATCCCAATACAAAGAGTCAAGATAGTATCGGACTTGCTACAGCATATATAGATCAATGGATAAGAGATCAACTGATCACTCGAGAAGCTAAAAATTCTTTTTCTTCTGACATTGGCATAGAACAGCTTGTTGCGGACTATAGAGAGAAGTTGTTGAAGTTCAACTTAGAAGAAAGAATCATCAATGAGAGGTATGATACTGTGATATCTGAGGGTGATCTTTTAACATATTATGAGAGTATCAAAGATCAGTTTGTTCTTGAAGAAGAAATATGCAGGGGTTTATACATCAAGATGGATAGAAAGCAGCAAGGACTTAAAGACTTCACAAAAGAGTGGAATAACAAGGATGACAACCCTTCGATGTATGCATTTGCCAGAGCATATAATATTGACATGGAGGCGGATACCACCTCATGGAGAACTTGGACAGAACTGAACACATGGTACAACGGGTGGTCCAAATCAAAAGCAAGATCTTTATCTAAGCAGCGCCAAAATGATAAAGAGTATGAATACTTTCTTAAAATTGTGGGTTTTATCGACAAAGGTGAGTTTTCACCGTTAGAGTATATAAAGCCTCAACTCACTAAGATGCTCTTGCTAAAAAGAAGACAGGGTATCATAGAGACTTATAAGCAGGAACTTTACGAAAAAGCTCTAAGAAATAACTTAATAAAAATTCAATAGTGAAGAATAACATAGTACTCATCATCATCCTACTTGCCACTACTCAAGTGGTTTCTTTCGGACAAGGTACAATACTTGAGAAAGTAGTTGCCAGAGTAGGAAGCGAAGAGATATTTTACTCAGAGGTGCAAGAGCTCTATGGTTATGCCTTAGCTCAGAATCCAGATTATGACGCATCACTTCAATGTAATATCATAGACCAGCTTATATCAAGTAAGCTGCTTATAGACCAGGCTAAGATCGATAGTATATTTATCACAGATGAAGAACTTGAACCGCAAGTAGATAGACGACTAGAGTATATCTTAAGTCAGATGGGGGGAGATGAACAAGTGTTTTTAGAGTACTATGGGAAGACGCCTTTAGAGCAGCGAGAGGAGATGAAAGAGCCTATGAGGGAGAAGATGATCCAAGAGCGTATCCAAGGGCAGTTGATTAATGATGTACAGATCACACCAAATGAAGTAATTGCATTTTTCGAGAAGATTCCATCTGATAGCCTTCCTTTTTTACCAGCAGAAGTCGAAGTAGCAGAGATATCGCTTAAGACCATCATCAGTCAAGAAGCAAAGGATGCAGCTTACGCCAAATTAGACAAAGTCCGTAATCGCATCATCAATGACGGTGAGAGCTTCGCAGAACTTGCATCGCTTTTCTCTGATGATCCTGGATCAGGTAGAAATGGAGGAGAACTTGGATGGGGACAGAGAGGATCTTATGTAGCAGAATTTGAGGCTATGGCTTTTAGTCTGGAGCCAGGTGAAATATCTGAAATTATAGAAACGAAATTTGGGTATCACTTTATGGAGCTCTTAGAAAGAAGAGGTAATAGCATCAAGCTTCGCCATATACTAGTAAAACCTGAAATAAGGGAGGCCGATGTCCAAAAAACTAAAGACTTACTCGATTCTATAAAAACACTAATCATCGAAGATAGTCTCCAATTTTCAATAGCTGTGAAAAGGTATGGTGACGATGAAGTGCAGAGTTATTCTAATGCAGGACGATTGCTTAATCCAGATACGGGAGATACTTTTTGGGAAACAGGTCAACTACCATATCAAATATACTTTGCGATTGAGAAAGTAGAAATCAATGGTATATCCGAGATTATCGAATTAGAAGAACAAGGAGAGAAGGTTTATAAAATAGTACAGCTTCAAACTAGAACAAAGCCCCACAAAGCAAGCATTGAAACAGACTTTACCAAGATCAAAGATTTTGCTAAAGAAAGTAAGAAGAACGAATACTTCAATAACTGGATGGAGAAAAAAATAAAATCAACGCGAATAGAGATATCTCCGCAGTACAAGACTTGTGAGACAATGGTTAAGTACATGTAGAAGGATAAGCCTACTCAGTTTATTAACTCCGTACTATGTGACAATAATTGTGACTATATCTCAATAGCAAATAACTACTTTACACTTTCTAAAAAAAGAAAAAATGAAGGGTAAAGTAGCATTCGTATCAGGAGCTGGAAGTGGAATTGGAAAAGCTACAGCATTAAAACTTGCAGGCCTCGGAGCTCATGTGATCGTCACTGACATCAATGACGAAAATGGTCAAGCAGTCACAGATAAGATTACAAATAGCGGAGGTCAAGCATCATATTATCATCTCGATGTCGCAGATAGAGCCGCAGTCGAGAATTGTTTTGCTGCAATTGGACAAAAGCATGGTCCGGTTCACTTCTCTGTTAACAATGCAGGGATCGGCGGTGCTCCCGCTGCAATACATGAAATCAAAATAGAAAATTGGCAAAGGATGATTGACATCAACTTGACTGGTGTTTTTCATTGTCTACAAGCACAAATTAAAATGATGTTAGCCACTCAGACCCAAGGTTGCATCGTCAATGTCTCTTCTCTTGCAGGGCTTAATGGAGTACCCGGAGGGGGTTCTTATGTTGCAGCCAAGCATGCAGTCATTGGGCTTACCAAGACAGCAGCTAAAGAGTATGCTCAAGCTGGCATCAGAGTTAATGCAGTATGTCCAGGCTTTGTGGAAACCAATATTATAAAAGGGGTACCTGATAACGTTCTTGACTTTAATAACAAGTTTTTGGTACCTATGAAAAGGCTTGGGAAACCAGAAGAAATTGCAGATGCCATAGCTTGGCTATTGGGTGATCAATCATCATTTGTGACTGGTCATTCATTGCACTTAGATGGTGGTTTGATGGCGTAAACTTGTTATGTAGTTTGACAACTTAGTAGTCAAGTTGCTCGATTCTTTCTTTTATTATTTTCGCTTCATTGTGAAGTGCATTTTTTCTTTCAGAAGGATGTATATCTAATGCCATATCTACGTAGTCACGAGCTAAATTATACTCTTCGTTATCAAAATAAATATGGGCTAATTGTAGTGCACTATTACAAGCATAATAGACCTTCATATCGCGTCCAATTACTATGGCTTCTTTGAACAAAGGGACAGCTCGTTCTTGCTCATCTATAGTCTGGAATACTCTACCCTTTCTATAAGCATATTCTAATCGTTCTTGAGGTTCCAAAATAGAAGTATCAATCCCACCCAATTCTCTAAGCGACTCAGAGTAATATCCTCCATCATACAAAAGTCTCGCTGTAAGTAATTCGCGATGAGGTATGACTCCTGATAAAGCTGCTTGTTGCGCTTCTTGATCTTCTCCTGTTTCGGTCGCTCCGATAGTCAAACACTGAGACATCCAACTTTTATAAGTAACGATATCATCGTTCATAATCAGTTCGAACCAAGCCATCTTTTGACACGCAGCTTTTAGGAAATTCTGACCATGGTGATTATCCAAATATTTTTGAAAGTAATCTTTTGCCCACGTATCTTTTTTGTTCAACAATACAGCGCCTGCCAGAAAATCCAAGTAGTAGAATGATTGATTGTCATGGTCTTGTGTAGGGATTAAATGGTTGATAGCTTCGTCATTTTTTCCTGCATGAGATGCGGTTGATGAGATGAGGAATCGGCCAAGCGGTGTGGCTTTATGCTTATCACTTATCTCAGAGATAATCGACAGAGCTCTTTCCCAATCCTTTAAGATGTGTCCTGACATAAGTGACTGTACAGTTTTAATCTCATCACTCCAGACACTGGGATGGTCAGTATCCCAGACATATAAATCATTGATATCCTTTATACCTTCTTCGATCGTACCGTCCAAACTAGTCAAGAGTTTGATAAAGGTTTTTCTAATTCCTTTAACCGAACCCATCAAGGTATGAATCACCGATAAACTCTTGTCTACGTATAAAAAGTCAGGATGCTCCTTTTTGCATTTTTTAAGCAGTTTATATGCACGATTGATATCCCAACCCGCTCTTATCGTCTCCCCATTTTTGCCCCTCACCAATGACCAATGAATATAAATCTCCGCTTGCGCATAATAATAATATGGCGACGATGCATCACCCCGTTGTAATTCGTCCAATCGACGACCTACATCCTCTCGATAAGCCTCAAATCCACTTAAGTCATCTGTCAAGAAAATCTTAGTGAAGTCGATATAGTCCTCAAGCAAATGAACTAATAAATTATTGGGATCTGTAGATTTAACATTTGCGACAGCGGCATATGCTTTATGGTGATCC
This sequence comes from uncultured Saprospiraceae bacterium, assembly GCA_938039305.1. Taxonomy (GTDB): domain Bacteria; phylum Bacteroidota; class Bacteroidia; order Chitinophagales; family Saprospiraceae; genus JAJRXG01. The sequence goes on along the minus strand of CALHUZ010000074.1, from coordinate 3,500 downwards.
ATCTCCCAAACCGCATCATACACAGACTCGATATCTTTAGTGACAGAGTAGTATAATTGACCTGAGACAAGATGTGAACTGACAATCAAGAGAAAAACTTGACATAACCAGAAGCGACCTACGTTCATGTCAACAAATATCAAGTATATTAATATAGCATGTATTAGCAATATGACTAAAATAAACCACCTTTGTATGTTCAATATTGAGTACGATAATCTATGGGCAAGGAAGTTGGATTTAGTTATTTGGAAGCGCTCAATGACGTACAGCGCAATGCTGTGACATGTACAGAAGGACCTGTTGTGGTCATCGCGGGTCCTGGCTCTGGCAAGACAAGGGTTTTGACATATCGTATCGCACACTTGATAAATATAGGTGTGCCACCTTGGCAGATTTTGTCTTTGACATTTACTAATAAGGCTGCCCGTGAAATGAAAGAACGGATCGAGCGGGTTGTTGGGCCTAAAGCTCAGAAGGTTTGGGCAGGTACATTTCACTCTCTGTTCGCAAGAATACTTCGCTCAGAAGCACATCACATAGGATATCCTAACGACTTTACCATCTATGATACTGATGATACTAAAAGTGTCATCAAGGAGGTCATCAAGCAAATGAGCCTTGACACCAAGGTTTATAACCCTGGACTGATTAGATCAAGAATATCATCTGCGAAGAGTAATCTGATCACACCTAAGAATTATGCAGTTGATGAAGAGAGACTTCAGCATGATCGGATGAATAGGATACCGATGATGCACTTGATTTATGACCGATATGTCAAGAAATGCTTACGTGCAGGTGCGATGGATTTCGATGATTTGCTTTTGCAAATGTTCAAACTGCTCTATACTAATCCAGAGAACGTCAAGCAGAAATATCAAGCGCAATTCAAATATCTGCTAGTTGATGAGTTTCAGGATACAAACTTCCTTCAGTATGAGACTATAAAACAGTTTGTAGAATATCCTGATAGTCCAAAAAACATATGCATCGTAGGTGATGATGCACAAAGTATATATTCCTTCAGAGGAGCTACTATTGAAAATATTTTACAATTTGAAAACGACTTCCCTAAGTCTCAAACTTTCAAATTAGAAAGAAACTATCGGTCTACGCAGCATATCGTTGAAGCCGCCAATAGTGTCATATCCTATAATCAAAGACAGATCAAAAAGAAAATCTGGACTGAAAAGATAGGTGAGCATAAGATCAAAATTATAAAGACGATCACAGATACTGAAGAAGGTAAAAGAGTTGCTGATTCAATTATAGAACAAAAAAATAGATACGGCCTAGAGAATACGCAGATAGCTATCTTGTATAGAACCAATGCACAGTCCAGAGTATTTGAAGAATACTTAAGAAGATATAATATCCCATATAGAATATATGGAGGTCTATCTTTTTATCAGCGAAAGGAAATAAAAGATCTGATAGCCTATATACGACTGACCATCAATCCAAAAGATGATGAGGCATTTAAGCGCACTATCAATTATCCCAAAAGAGGATTTGGCAAAAAGAGCTTGGAGACTTTAATTCAATTTGCAGAGGACAATGACATCAGTATTTTCGAATCAATACCAATGATCGAAATGAGCAATCGCGCAAAATCGACGATTGTAGATTTCATGAAGCTGATAGCCAACTTTAGAATGAAAGCGCAATCAGGCAACGCATACGAAGTAGCGATGTATATCGCTAAGAAGTCTGGTATAGTAGGCTTATTAAAATCCGATACGACCATAGAAGGCATGTCGCGATTAGAAAATATAAATGCACTACTCGACGGTATCCAAGAATTCACTGAAGACGATGTGCTTGAACCTGGTGAAACGGAATTAGATAAGTCTATTGCCAAGTATCTGCAGAACATCGCACTCATCACAGATCAAGATCAAGACAAGGAGAATACTGATGTAGTCACGCTTATGAGTGTGCATGCAGCCAAAGGATTAGAATATAGATCTGTTTATGTAGTGGGTATGGAAGAAAACCTCTTCCCATCTTATATGTCTTTAAGTGATCCTAATCAGTTAGATGAAGAACGCAGACTTTTCTATGTTGCCATCACAAGAGCCGAAGAGTTTCTGACACTTACCTATGCTAACAGTCGGTATCAATATGGACAGATGAGGTTTAATGATCCAAGTCGATTCATAGAAGAGATACCTCCTGAAAATACAGATAGCATAGTTCCTATAAAAACACAAGCAACATTTGGGGAACCGCGGATACTTGGAAAATTCAGTCCTGGCCCAAGAAAAGGTATGCCAAAGATCAATGTTGCAGACTTTGTTCCTAACGATCCTAAAGAGATCAAAGAAGGTATGAAAGTGCTTCATATGAAATTTGGAGAAGGAGTTGTCAAGACAGTAGATGCAAGACAAGTCGCTACCATATACTTCGATCAAGTACCTGAAAATCCAGAAAAGCGAATCATGCTACAATATGCAAAATTGCAAATTCTCGGTTAAGCTATATTAAGAGCCTATCTATTGTAATCGGTAGAAAATAACAACCCGAAGCAAGTCTTAGAGAAGTATAATAGTAGTCACATTATAAGTATTTCGGTATTAGTTCATGCCAGTTATAGAGGGAATAGCTATATTATAGTCACAATATTTAACCAAAGTAGGAGTACTACCTCCTCTCTTTCAACTGAATCTATAAAGTCGAAGAAAAGCAATATCATGAAGAAGATCAACAGACGAAACTTTCTAAGAGAATCATCACTCGCGGGTGCTGCCGTAACAATGACTCCTATGCTCGCACACTCTGCAGGGCAATATTCTGAAAGACCAACCATGCACACTTATATGGGTGGGTTTTCAGCACCGAAGTTAGAAACTGTTCGTGCGGCTTTTATCGGAGTAGGTGCTCGTGGACCTGGGCATATGAAGTTTTTTGCCGAATTGCCTGGCACAGAGGTCGTCGCGATCTGTGATCTTTATGAAGACCTGGCAAAAAAGTGGGGAGCCAAAGCAAAAGAAATAGGTGGCGGAAAAAGACATAACAATGTTGCTCTTTACTATGGCGATGAGAACAGGTGGAGAATGATGCTGGATGAGGTCAAGCCTGATGTGGTATTTGTAGTTACCAATTGGAAGAATCATGCACCGATGTGTATTGAGGCGATGAGGAAGGGAGCCCATGCTTTTACAGAAGTGCCGATGGCTCTCTCTCTTGAAGAGATGTGGGAGATCATAGATACATCGGAAGCAACTGGCAAGCATTGTATGATGATGGAAAATGTCAACTACGCGAGAGAAGAATTAATGTATCTAAACATGTGCCGTCTTGGAGTAATTGGTGAGCCGCTACATGCAGAGGCAGCTTATATCCACGAACTGCGGTTTCAAATGGAAGAACAAGAGCGAGGTACAGGATCATGGAGAACACCTCACTATGCACATAGAAATGGAAACTTATATCCAACGCACGGTTTAGGACCAGTTGCTCAATACATGAACTTAGCTCGGACTGAAGATAACTTT